>CAIYSH010000001.1 GCA_903928755.1 uncultured Alphaproteobacteria bacterium
AGCAGGAAGGCCAGATCATACTGCACATCGATATCCGAGAGGATGTCGTTGAACTCGATGCAGTCGAACATGACCGGTCTGCCGTTCTCCAGCAGGATGTTTCCCAGGTGCAGGTCTGCGTGACAGTGTCTGGCAAATCCGCCAGTCCTGCGGGCATCCAGCAAGTCCTGGCAATTGGCATAGGCCTCATCTGTAGCGGCCAGGACGGCTTCCACCAGGTCACTGCCCAGACGGGGTTTGAGCTCCCGCAGAAGTTTGGCATTGGAATCTATGGTGAATTTCAGCGCACGAGCCCCGCCGCCCTCAGGACGGCGATCAGCCCTGGCGTGGAGGTTTGCGATCTCGCGGCCAAGGGCGTCAGCCAGAGGACCATCTACCGCCCACGGCCGGGCGGCAAGCACGGCTGTTTCGTCGAAACGCCGCATCTCCAGGAGGTATTCCACCGCTTCGCCAGGACCGTCGATCAGAAATCCTTCCGGTCCCTCCGTCACCCTGCGGACAGCACGGTAGATGTCCGAGGCCGCGGCGCGGTTGAAACGCAGTTCCCGCTCGAGGGCCCAGTGACGCAGGGCCAGTGTCGAATAGTCCAGATAGCCCAGATCAACCCGCTTCTTGATCTTGTAAGCGATGTCGCCGGTCAGATAGACCCGCGCACACGCCGTTTCGATAGCGAGGTCAGCGCGGTCGGCAAACCAGCGATCAATCCGCGCCTCCTCTGCCTCCATCACGGATAGAGCCGTTCCGTCGTCCAGCCCGATCCGGCACGATGGAAGGCAAGTCTCTCATGAAGCCGGAAGGGTCGATCGCGCCAGAACTCAAGGCTCCCGGGCGTCAGCCGAAAGCCCGACCAGTGGGGTGGCCGGGGTGCCTTGCCCAGTCCGAACTTCAATCCGAATTCGGCAATCCGCCGTTCGAAGGCCAGGCGGTCCGGCAAGGGCCGCGACTGCTCCGAGGCCCAGGCGCCCAGTTGGGCCGGGCGGGCACGGGTGGCCCAATAGACGTCAGCCTCCCCGTCCGTCACGGCTGAAATCGTCCCGCGCACGCGCACCTGCCGCCGCAGGGACTTCCAGTGAAACAGCAGGGCGGCCTGGGGGTGGGCCGCCAGCTGCTGACCCTTGGCGCTGCCGAGATTGGTATAGAAGACGAAACCATCCGGCCCGGCATCCTTGAGCAGGACCATACGAACATCAGGCAGGCCGTCCTGATCGACCGTGGCCAGAGCCATGGCGTTGGCGTCATTGACCTCCTTGGCGACGGCATCGGCGAGCCACTGACTGAACAGGCTCATGGGATCTTCTGCGGTCAAGGGCGGCAGGTCTGCCGACGCCACGGATTTCAGATATTCGTCCTCGGTGGGCGAACTGGGGATGTGGGGCTTTTCAGACATGCGGCCGATATAGAATGTCCCGGAGCAAACGTCAGGCAGTTTAGATGCCGCACATCTGATTTCGGGTCCGCAGATTGCGGGCCGCCTCACAGAACAGCGTCGGCATCGCCGAAATGGCCCCGCAAGCCGTCAATCCTCAGGCAGGGTCACGGGCTTCACCCCCGCCACCGAAATCAGACTCTCCACGCAGTCACGGATCGAGTCATCGAGCGGCCTGAACGTCATGCCGACCGCGGCACGCATCCGCTCGTTACGAAGTTCGGCCTGTGCCCATATGGCCCGGAATTCCGCCTCCCGCGCACGGATCCGGTCAGGAAAACGATCGACCAGGACAGGCGGTGCCAACCTGATTTCAGGCAGAAGGCGAGAAATGTCGGCACATATGTCCTCGACCTTCCGGGCATCGGTAGACCAGGCAATGAACCGCTCGCCATTGCGCACCGAACCACTGGTCAGGAGGCCGATATGGCACAAGGCGTCATCGCGGACGTCGACCGTCATCCAGGGACGATAGACGCCACTCTGCTCGTATTCGCCCAGCAGCATGGTCTCGATGAAGTGCTGCCAGGGCCCCATATCCTTCTGATGAGCCGACTGGATCGGGCCGACATTGTCCCCGGGACAGCAGGTGATGGCATCCCAGTTGCCACTCAGGTCGGCCGCAGCGGCGAAGGCCCGCTCGGCGATCAGCTTGCCCATGGAATAGCCCTGCCCCCTTTCAGGAGAGCGTTTCGGGTTCATTTCGTCGGGATAGCGTCCCTCAAAGAAAACCGGACGGCGCACGACCTCCTGCAGATCCATCTCAGAGATGATGGCGGCAATGCTGGAGGTAACCACCACCCGGGACACACTGCCAGACCGGTCTATGCTGCCGATGATGTGGTCGCAGACCCGCTGGACATAGGCTGGGTCATTGTAATCGCTGACATGGGCAATGTGCGCGACCCCATGGCAACCCCTGAAAATCTCGTCATAACACCCGTCCTGATCGAGATCTGCCGCATGCAGGGTCAGGCGGCCCGAAGCGTATCCAGGCATGGCCTTGAGAAAATCCGTGCGCTTTGGATCATCTACCTGGCGGACACAGGCGCGGACGCGGAAACCCTGATCCAGCAAAAGTCTCACGGTCCATCCACCCAGAAAACCGGCAGCGCCCGTAACGGCAACCGTTGCACGCCTCGGTATCGGGGCCATGATGATCTCCTCGCCTTGATTATGAGCCGGAGTGGGCCCGCATTGATGGCGGGAGTCAAATTCTGCAGTCACCCTGCCCGCCTCGGCCCCGGCGGAATGGGCCCGATCCCCACAGCAGGCTTGCCCAATTCCTGACCGGCAGTAGGTTCAGGAAAACTGCAGAGGCCAGGATGACAAATCGCGGAACAATGACATCGGTCGCCATGAGCGACGGCGCTTCAATCGGCGTCTATCACGTGGAATCCAAGGGCACCCGCAAGGGCGGCCTCGTTCTGATCCAGGAAATTTTCGGGGTTACCGACCACATAAAAGAGCTCTGCGACGGCTATGCCGAAGATGGCTATGAGGTCCTCGCCCCGGCCCTTTACGATCGCGTCGCGCCGAATTTTCAGGCGACCTATGACCCCGAGGATATCCAGAAAGCCATCAAAGTGGCCCGGGAGCTGCATTCCTTTCCACAAGCGATGGAAGACGTGCAGACCTGCATAGACGCGCTGAAGTCAAAAGGGCCCGTCTTCATCACCGGCTATTGTTATGGCGGCAGCATGGCCTGGGCCATGGCCTGCCGGTCTGCAGACCTGGCGGCGGCCTCCGGCTATTATGGCAGCATGGTGCCAGGCATGATCGACCAGTCCCCGAAGTGCCCCACCATCCTGCATTTCGGTCGGCACGACCATGGCATTCCCATGGAAGGTGTCGAAGCGGTCGCCGCCAGGCACCCGGAGGTCGCCGTGCATGTCTATGAGGCCGGACACGGCTTCAATTCGGACCGGCGGACCGACTATCATCCGGAAAGCGCCTCCCTGGCGCGGGAACGGACCCTGGCGCTCTTTGCGGCCAACGGCGGGTAGGGTATTAGCGGCGCAATGTCGCACAATACCTTCGGTCATCTGTTTCGAGTCACCACCTGGGGTGAAAGCCACGGGCCGGCGCTCGGCTGCGTCGTCGATGGCTGCCCTCCTGGGCTGCAGCTGACGGAAGCCGATGTTCAGGTCTGGCTGGAAAAGCGCCGCCCGGGTCAGGGCAAGTTCGTCACCCAGCGCCAGGAGCCCGACGCCGTCAGGATCCTTTCAGGTGTGTTCGAGGACAGCCGCACCAATGGTCAGGTGACGACCGGCACGCCCATCTCCATGATGATCGAAAATGTCGATCAGCGTAGCCGGGACTATTCCGAGATTGCGCAAGCCTTTCGACCTGGCCACGCAGACTACGCCTATTTCGCTAAGTATGGGGTCCGCGACTATCGTGGGGGCGGCCGCGCGTCTGCTAGGGAAACAGCAGCCAGGGTCGCTGCCGGTGCTGTGGCACGCAAGATTTTGGAAGGCGTCACTATCCGCGGTGCGGTGGTGCAAATCGGGCCCCACGCTATCAATCGCGAGCGGTTTGACTGGAACCAGACCCACGAAAACCCCTTCTGGTGTCCTGACGCCGACATGGTTCCGATCTGGGAAGATCACCTGGAAACCATCCGCAAGGCCGGGTCCTCGACCGGCGCCATTGTCGAGGTGGAGGCCACCGGCGTGCCCGCCGGCTGGGGCGCACCGATCTATGGCAAGCTCGATGCCGAACTCGCCGCGGCCCTGATGTCCATCAATGCGGCCAAGGGGATTGAAATCGGTGCCGGTTTCGCATCCGCCGCCCTCACCGGCGAGGAGAATGCCGACGAGATGCGCGCCGGTAATGACGGTCCGACCTTTCTGTCCAACCAGGCCGGCGGCATACTGGGGGGTATTTCCTCGGGTCAGCCCGTGGTGGCCCGGGTGGCCTTCAAGCCGACATCCTCCATCCTGACCCTGCGGCGCACCCTCAACGAGGCGGGGGAAGAGATCGACCTGCGCACCAAGGGCCGCCACGATCCCTGTGTCGGCCTGCGCGCCGTGCCGGTGGTTGAAGCCATGACGGCCTGCGTTCTGGCCGATGCCTTTCTGCGTCACCGCGCCCAGACGGGCAGGTCCGACTGACCCGTCAGGCCGGAGTTAGGCCTGGAGGTTCAGGGCGCAGCTTTCACCAATGGTCGGGCGCGAGACGACAATCCGGCTCAGCCCCGGAAAGCCGACCTTCAGGCGCTCGGCGAAATACAGACACAGATGCTCAAGGGTCGGGCGCTCCAGCCCCGGTTTCTCATTGAGCAGGCCATGATCCAGTTCCAGGGCCACGGCCCGAAGCGCTGCGTCCAGATCTGCCAGGTCCGCCACCCATCCAACCGGATCAAGGGTCGGGCCCAGCACACTGGCCTCAACCTTGAAGGAATGGCCATGCAGCCGCGAATAGGGGCGGTCCTGAGGCCCGTCCACAAGGTAGTGCGCCGCGTCAAAGGTCGCGGACTTGGTAATTTCAAAGGTGGGTTGGGTCATACGGCAGGGCGTCAGAGCGCCTATGGAATTCCAAGATATTTGTGGGTCTGGACGCTTAAACGCCAACGGGGGTGGGTGAGGCAATAGGCGATCGCAGCCTGGGTGTTCGGAATACGGTCGGGACCATCCAGGGGCTGAAGCAGAAACCGCTCGAAATCCCAGGATTCAAAGGTCGACGGGTCCA
>CAIYSH010000002.1 GCA_903928755.1 uncultured Alphaproteobacteria bacterium
CGATCTATATCCCAGTGTCCGTCGGTGCCCTTGATCAGGTTGCATTGAGGCTTGTGCGCCTCGAGAACGGCGGCCAATTCAGGAAATGTTTCCCGGAATCCCCGAAGATTTCGGGCGATGAGATCTGTATCCATATCTTCCGGGGACGTCATTGCGTTCTCCTAGACCGTTACCGCCCAAACGGCGGCGGCGGCGAGACAAAGGGCGCAGACAAAGAAAGAGGCGGACAAGCCGCCTCTTTCCAAGATTACACTGTCATGCCGAATTAACGGAACAGCGACAGGATGGACTTTTCGTTCTGACCGGCGAAGGACAGCGCCTGGATGCCCAACTGCTGACGAGTCTGCAGGGCGAGCAGGTTGGCGCCTTCCTCGTTGAGATCGGCCAGGGTCAGCTTGCCCGAGCCGGCCTGCAACAGGTCGACGTAGTTCTTGGTGAAGTCCAGACGGGTGTTGAGCAGAGCCACGTTGGTACCGAGGTTCTGAGCAACCGACCGCAGGGTCTGCAGGTTGTTGTCCAGCTTGGTGACCAGGTTCTGCACGATACCGGACAGGTTGGCGTCCAGGACGTACTGGCCCGACACGTAGCCCAGGGTCGAGTTGGCCGAAACCTGAGCGCCGTAGATGGTGTCGGAACCGGTCGCATAGGCCGCGCCGTTCTGAGCACCTTGCGGGCTGAGCGAGGAACCGTCGATGCTGGCGGAGAAGGTCACGAAGCCAGCGGCGGACGGAGCGGCCGCGCCACCGATGCTCAGCGCACCGACGGCGGTGAAGCTGCCGTTGGTGAAGACGGTGGTGGTGCTGAAGGTACCGGTGGTGCTACCGGCGGAGGTCACGGTGAAGGTGAGGTTGTAACCGCCGAAAGCGAAGGTGTAGCTACCAGACGCCAGATAGCTGCCGGTCAGGCCGTTCAGGGCGATGGTCGGGAAGGTCGAACCTTCCGCCAGGGCCAAGGCCGACACGCCGCCGTTGGTGGAGGCGGTGTATTCGACGGCGAACTTGTTGCCGTTCTGAGTGTCGGCGGAGACGGCCGCGAAAGTGGCGAAATTCGCCTGGGTCGACACGCGGAAGGCCAGGGTCGTCGAACCGTTGGTCAGGGTCGAGGTGGTGGTGAAGCCCTCGAAGTCGGAAGCGGTGGTGCTGCCGGCGGAGAAGACCTGGATCGAAACCGTGCCCGAACCATAGCTGAAGGTGTAGGTGCCGGAGGTCAGGCTGGTCGCCGTGCCGGCATAGGTGGTGCGGATGACGCCGTAACCGAGGTTGCCGCCGGTGGCGTCGTCGAAGGACACCTGGAACGAACCGTTGGAGGTCACCGCCTTGGCGATGTTCAGACCGGTCGCACCGACCTTCACGTCGACAGAGCTAACCGTCAGGTTGGAAGCGGTCAGGTTGGAGAAGCTGACATTCAGGGTCTGGCCAACGCCAGCGATCATGTTCTGACCCTGATACTGGGAGTCAGTCGCCAGATTGTCGAGCTGAGTCCGCAGACCGTTGAACTGGGACACCAGGCTGGCGATCTGGGCGGAAGAGGACGACTGCGCGTTCAGCGCAAGACCCTTGAGCTGCTTCACCAGGGTCTGGACACCAGAGATACCCTGAAGAGCGGTCGAGAGCGAGCTGACACCCTGGTCGATATTGTCCTTCTTGCCCTGGAAATCGTTCGCACGATCAGACAGAGACTTGGACTGGAAGTACGCGACCGGATCATCAATGGCGCTCGCAACCTTCAAACCGGTCGACAGGCGACCCTGGGTGCGGTTGACGAGGCCTTGAGTGGACTGCAGGGCGAGCAGGTTGCTGCGGACGGCAGAAGTAAGTGTGACGTCAGACATAACAGTTCTCCTTTCTAGAGAGGCCAGAGCGATTCTCGCTCCGGGCTTCCTTACGTCCCCACAACCGGTTACCCACTGGCTGCGGGCACTTGCAGGGAAGCACACTTCTTAACAACACCACTCTAGACCAATCCGCAGCACCCGCGCAACCGATTTTTTGAAATCTCAAACGCCAAAATCGCATCTTTCCGAGTAAAGGATTTGTTAACAATCTCGATATCAAAAATTCGCCAGATCATCAAAATACAAACAAAGTCCGCACAGAACAAATTCGTAACTAAATCGATAATGATACGGTTGCAATATAACTTCTATCCTGCGCGACTGCCCCTTTTTCCTGCTGATCACCCGTTTATACAGTAAATATAGGGCGCCACCGCTTTTCAGATAGGACGGAAGCATCCAAGTGCGGCGGGTGGGAAAGCGAAAGCCGCGCCGCACGCCTCCCGTCACTTGCCGCCACTTCCGGGCCTGTTCGGGTCAGACGGGTGCCGATGCCGCTCCAGCTTCCCCCAAGTCTCCAGGATCACCCGGCTTTCCGGCAGCAGGGGCTGAATCCGGGCGCAAGCCTGGGAAAGGGGAATGATCACCAGTTCCGCGTATTCGGACGATCCCCGCTTCCGGTGGGCCTCGTGGATTTGGTCGGCCGGCACATGGGTCGTCAGGGCGATGACCACGTCGATGACCCCGCTCGCCAAATCTTCGATCATTCCCACCGGCGGGCCGGCCTGCACCTGATCCGGCTCCAGCCCGACTTCCTCCCTCAGTTCCTTGAGGATTTGCCCGCGCAGGTCCGGCGTCGCCGCCGCCTCACCAGGCTCGACGCCGCCGGAGGGCACCAATTCCCATTGCCCGGCTCCCTGGGTCACGTCACGGCCGCGCCGCCCCAGGACGACGCCCTGGGGGCAGGTCAGGATTCCCGACACCGCCAGCGGCCGCATCCGCAATAGCGCGGCGAGCCGGGGGGAGGTTCGGGCGGCCAGGATATGGCGATACGAGGCCCGGCACACGCGAAGCCGCCCCGCGTCGAGGGCGACGACACTCAAGACCGGGCCGTCGAAAAGATGGGGACGTTCAGCGGCGGCCTCGGCCCAAAGGGCATCCACCTCGGCCCGCACCGACGGGTCCGGCGCGAGATCGCCCACGATCTCCAGCG
>CAIYSH010000003.1 GCA_903928755.1 uncultured Alphaproteobacteria bacterium
CAGATCGATGTCATCGACCTTCAGGCCGTGACGCTCGAGCAGGCGCGGAATGGCAAAGACCGGGCCGATGCCCATTTCGTCAGGCTCGCAGCCAGCCACGGCCCAGCCACGGAAGGCGCCCATGGGCGAGAGGCCGCGACGGGCAGCTTCCTTGGCTTCCATGATGACCACGGCGGCGGCACCGTCGGAGAGCTGGCTGGCATTGCCGGCGGTGACAAAATTGCCGTCGCCGCGCACGGGGGCCAGCTTGGCCAGACCTTCGAGCGTGGTGTCGGCGCGGTTGCACTCATCGCGATCAACCACATAATCGACGACGGTTTCTTCCTTGGTTTCCTTGTTGACGACCTTCATCTTGGTCTTCATCGGGACGATTTCGTCGGAAAACTTGCCGGACTGCTGGGCAGCGGCCATGCGGCGCTGGGATTCCAGGGAGTATTCGTCCTGGGACTCGCGGCTGAGGTTGTAGCGCTTGGCCACGATGTCAGCGGTATCGATCATCGGCATGAAGATGGCGGGGTATCTGGCCGTAAGGTCGGGATCAAAGCCCCCCGCTCCTGCGGCACCGGCACCACCCATGGAAATGGATTCAACACCGCCGGCCACGACGACATCTGAACCATCATTGCGGACATAATTGGCCGCCATGGCGATGGTCTGCAGGCCCGATGAGCAGAAGCGGTTGACGGTCACGCCCGAGGTGGTGATGGGCAGGCCTGCCAGCAGGCCGGCATTGCGGCCGGGGTTTGTGCCTCCGTGGGCAACATTGCCCAGATATACGTCCTCAACAGCGGCGGCATCGATACCGGACTTGGCAACAGCATGTTTCACGGCGTGGGCCGCAATGCTGACGGTGGGTGTCATGTTGAAGCCGCCGCGCCCGGATTTGGCCAGGCCTGTGCGGGCATAGGAAACAATAACGGCTTCACGCATTGAAAATCTCCATAACGAAATGTGCCGATCCAGTCCTTGAGGGGACTGATGGGCGATTGAGAGGCGGGACCTTTGCATCCCGTGGGTTAAATGGCTAGGGCTCTTTCCCTTTGGGTGGAATCGTCTAAAGGGGAGAAAAAGGGTCCTAATTCAAAAGTTTAGAGCATGTTTTGATCGAAGGTGCGGTTCCTTGACATCGGCACATGCTTTAGGGACCGGCCCGGGCGGTTTTCAAGACGAGGCGAACGCGAAATGGCCAATATCAGCATGTCGTCCCGGTTGGGCGGGGCGGTCGCATTCCTGGGCATTCTGACCAGTTGCCTGATCCTTGTCGCGTGTTCAGGCCGGGACGGTGCTGACAAGCCGCCGGAGGCTGGCGATCAGGCTGTGGCCAGGATCGATGGCCGAACGGTATGGGTGTCCGACGTCAAGCACGAAGCCATTGCCCAGGGCCTCATCGGCGAAGGTGAGCCCCTGGATGTAACCTCGGATCTCTTCAGGCGGGTGATGGATGAAGTGGTCGATCAGAAACTTCTTTCGGCTGAAGCGCTGAAGCGGAAACTCGACAGGGATCCTGCGACCCAGCGTCGGCTTGCTGCTGCCAGGGAGCGCATTCTGGGAGACATGCTGGTCGAGTCTGCCGTTTCGGGTGCGGTCAATGACAATGCGATACGCAGCCTCTACCAGGAGCAGCTGAAACTCTCGAAACGGTCTGAGGAAATACACGCCCGGCAGATCGTCGTGGCAACGGCTCCTGAGGCTGAAGCCATCAGGAAGCTGCTGGCGACCGGCGCTTCCTTCGAGGCCCTTGCCATGGAGAAGTCGACCGACGCGGCCACCCGATTCAATGGCGGTGATCTGGGCTACTTCACGACGGATGTGATGCCTCCGGCCTATGAGGCCAATCTGAAAGCTGCCAAGCCGGGGCAGTTGATCGGTCCCTTTGCAGTTGATGGCGGCCTGGCCCTGGTCAGGGTTGAAGACCGGCGCATCGAGCAGCCCATCACACTGGAAGCCGCCCGTCCGCAGATCATCCGTTTTCTGACCTATGATCAGGTCCGCGACCTTCTGGAGAAGCTTCGCGGCCGTGCCAAGGTTCAGATCCTGATCAAGGCACCACCCGAAGTTCCCGGTAGTCCGAAGGAGCCTGCCTCGGCTCGGCAAACCGGGGCCCTTTCAGGTCCGACCGCGGCGGAAGCCGTCCTTGCGGCCAGGCCTGCAGGTCCGGTATCGGTCTCATCAAAGCCAACCTCTGCAGGGGCAAAGCCATGACCCGCCCGCCAAAGAAACCCCGGTCTTCGGGTCGCCCGGTCGATACTGTCGGCCAGACCCTGGAACGCGCTCTTGATCCCCTGACCTCAGCCCTGAAACGTGCAGGCCTTTCCATGGGCGAAAAGCCGGCTGCGACGCCGACCTTGCCGGAAAAGCCCAGGACTGCGGCAATCGTAAAGTCTGCCCTGCCTGTGTCGCCCCTGGCTGTCGCCTTTCCGGACATCGCCATCATTCCGGGGGTTGAAATGGCCACCGGGACGGCAGGCTTCTACAAGCACGAGCGACCCGATCTGCTGGTGATGAAGTTTGCAGAAGGCACAAATGCAGCAGGCGTCTTCACGCGTCATGGCGTTGGCTCTGCGCCGGTGGACTGGTGCCGGAAACATCTTGCAGCCACATCCGGGGCCAATGTCCGCGCGCTTGTGGTCAATGCCGGTTGTGCAAATTCCTTTACGGGCAAGCCGGGGGCCGATGCTGTCCGTCGCTATGCCTCGGCTATTGCCAAGCGTTTCGACTGCCGGCAGCGCGATGTCATGGTCGCCTCCACCGGCGTGATCGGCGTATTGCTGGACGATTCCAAGATCGTTCAGCGCCTGCCCGATGTGGAAGCGCGGCTGCATGAGGATGGTTGGGCCGAAGCTGCGGCCGCCATCATGACGACCGATACGTTTCCCAAGGGGGCCTATGCTGAGGCCCTGATCGATGGTGAAAAAGTCAGGATCGCCGGAATCTGCAAGGGATCAGGGATGATCGCGCCGGACATGGCGACCATGCTTGCCTTTGTTGCCACCGATGCCGACATTGCCCCGGCTGCACTTCAGACCCTGGTCAGCCTCTATACCCGTACCACCTTCAACTGTGTGACGGTGGACGGTGACCGATCGACCAATGACACCCTGCTGCTCTTTGCGACCGGGCAGTCGGAGGCACCGAAGATCAGCCGGGCCGGAGATCGCCGTCTGGCTGATTTCCGTGAAAAGCTGGAGGCTGTCCTGCTGGACCTGGCCCAACAGCTTGTCCGTGACGGCGAAGGTGCGTCCAAGTTCGTCAAGGTGACCATTACCGGTGCCGAGAGCCCGGCTTCAGCCCGGAAAATCGCCCGGACCATTGCCGAGAGCCCCCTGGTCAAGACCGCCTTTGCCGGGGAAGACGCCAACTGGGGCCGGATCGTCATGGCCGTAGGGCGTGCTGACGAGCCCATCGACCGCGACCGGATCAAGGTCCAGTTCGGACCGCTTGTCGCGGCCCAGGACGGCCTGATCTCGCCGACCTATGACGAGGCCAGGATGAGCGCCTACATGAAGAATGCCGAGCTGGAAGTCAGCGTCGATGTGGGGGTCGGCAAGGGCGTTGCCACCGTCTGGACCTGCGACCTGACCAAGCAATACGTGGCGATCAACGGGGATTACCGGTCGTGACCAGCCACACCTGCCGCCAAGGCAAGGTCGGCGGAATTCCTTCCGCCGCCATGTAAAGATGTCTGCCTAGTCCACCGGGCTCCAGCGCTTGGCCGGTTCGGCCGCTCGCTTGGGGCCCTGGAACTTGGCCTGGCTGATGGGCGTGGTCGAAGCGCGGTCGCCATTCGGACGGCTGCCGCCCTGATTTCCGCCCTGATTCCCACCCTGACCACCGCCATTGCCGCCGGCGCGGGCTGGACGGTCACGTTGCTTGCGCAGGGCAGGTGGCAGATCCGAGCGGCCTTCCGGCTTGCGCTCGCCGCCGCCGCCATTACGCCCGCCGCGATTGTTGGTGCGACCGCCTCCATTACCGCCCCGCTCGCCCCGTTCGCGCTCGTCAGCTGGCGCCTCGGCCGGCATGTGCGCTGTCATGACAGAGAGACCACGGTCGCCGCGACGGTCTTCAGATGGAATGGTCTGGCGGGTGACCTTCTGGATGTCGCGCAGGAGGTTGCGCTCTTCTTCGCCGCAGAAGGCGACGGCGGAGCCGCCGGCACCGGCCCGCGCCGTCCGGCCGATCCGGTGGACATAGCTTTCCGGAACATTGGGCAGTTCAAACTGGACCACATGGCTGACGGCATCAATGTCGATGCCGCGGGCGGCGATGTCCGTGGCCACCAGGGCGCGGACTTCACCGGCCTTGAAGGCGGCCAGGGCGCGTTCCCGCTGGCCCTGGCTCTTGTCGCCATGGATCGAGGCTGCATCCACGCCGCCCTGTTCCAGGGACTTGGCCACCCGGTCTGCGCCGCGCTTGGTCCGTGTGAAGACGATGACCCGTTTGAAATCCTTTTCGGCAAACAATTCGGCGAGCAGGGCGCGCTTTCGGGCACTCTCTACGAAAATGACCTTCTGGTTCACTTTCTCGACCGTGGTTGCCTGCGGGGCCACAGACACCTTCAGCGGATTGGGGTTGAGCAGTTCGCCAGCCAGCTTGCCGATTTCCGTTGGCATGGTGGCGGAAAAGAACAGGTTCTGCCGCTCCTTGGGGAGGTATTTCACCAGCTTGCGGATCGGCACGATGAAGCCCATGTCGAGCATCTGGTCGGCTTCATCCAGGACGAAGATTTCAACACCTGCCAAGGTGATGGTCTTTTCGCCAAGATGGTCGAGCAGACGACCAGGTGTGGCCACAAGCACATCCACGCCGGGGGCCATGGCCCGCATCTGGCCGCCATATTTCACGCCACCGAAGACAACGGCGACGGAGACGCCCATGTGCTTGCCATAGGTCTTGAAGCTTTCGCCGATCTGGGTGGCCAGTTCGCGGGTGGGCGACAGGACCAGGACGCGGCAGGAGCGGCGATGGGCGGGTTTGCGGTCAGCGGCCAGGCGCTGGAGGATGGGCAGGGCGAAGGCGGCAGTCTTGCCGGTGCCCGTCTGGGCGATGCCCAGCAGGTCCTTGCCGGCCATGACGCCCGGAATGGCCTGGGCCTGGATGGGTGTGGGCTTGGTGTATCCCTCGTCGGCAAGCGCCTTGAGCAGGGACTTGTCGAGGCCGAGGTCGGTAAATTGAGTCAAACTTCTGGTCTTTCACAAATGCGCCGAAAGCGGCCACAGGCGGTTGGCCTGGGTCGCGGAGCGCGGGTCATTTCAGGAAAGCCCCCGCGTGGCGGGACGATCGATGCGATCTCTTCAGGGCGCTCGACAGTTTGGACCGTTCAATAGGGCCAACACGCGACTGGAACGCCGATATCGCCGCAAATGCTGCAGCGCAGCGGGGAATTGGGCTTTTCCGGAGGGAAAGTCAAGGTCTCAGCCATGACGGGTCGGTCTGGTGCCCTTGCCAAGCCCTCGGAACTCCGCAAAGGACGAACCATGTCCGAAGAGAAAAAACTCCTGCTGGTCGCCGCCGCCGCCCTGATTGACGTTGATGGCAGGGTGCTCATCTGTCAGCGCCCACCCGGTAAGGCCCTGGCCGGGTTGTGGGAGTTTCCCGGCGGGAAGGTCGAGGCCGGTGAGACACCGGAAGCCTGCCTGATCCGCGAGTTGAATGAGGAACTCGGGATCATCGTTAATCAATCGTGCCTTGCCCCCTTTGTTTTTGCCACTCACGGTTATGAAACTTTTCACCTTCTGATGCCACTTTTCCTCTGTCGTCGCTGGGAAGGCCTCGTGACGGCAAGGGAGCATACGGCGCTTGCATGGGTAAAACCCGCTCGACTGACGGAGTATCCAATGCCGCCGGCCGATGCGCCGCTGGTTGCCTGGCTGCGCGATCTCATCTGAAGCGGTTCCTGGCTGACAGGCGTGGTGCGACCGCCATCGAGTATGCGGTTATCCTGGGTGTGCTGGGACTCAGCCTTGTGGCAACCTTCGGCAGGGCACAGAGTATCCTGATATCCACGATCACCAACGCCCTGGCGAATGTGCCCAATTAGGTCGTCCCTAAGCGCGATTTTTCGCCCTGTCCCGGGGAAACAATGGAACGCCGCAAGGATCCGGACTGGTTCGCAGGGTTCCTGACCCGCGAGGGCCTTCCGCCCTCGTTCAGCCAGGTCTTCAAGACCGTTGTTGAGCCCCTTGCAGAGCATATCCATGCGTCTTGCGACCGTATCCGCCTCGTAGGGCTCTGCGGTGCCCAGGGGAGCGGCAAGTCGACCCTGTCATCTGCCCTGGCCCTTGTCCTGAAAGACCGCGGGCTGAAGGTTGCGACGCTCTCCCTGGATGACCTCTACCTCTCCCGCGCCCTCCGCAAGGGCCTAGCCCTTGGCGTGCACCCTCTTCTGGCGACCCGGGGGGTTCCCGGTACCCATGATGTGGCCTTCGGCGGGCAAGTTCTGGAGGCTCTGAAAGGGAACCGGGAGACTTGTCTGCCCAGGTTTGACAAGGCTGCCGATGATCCATTTCCACAATCCTCGTGGCCCAGGGTCACCGGCCCCCTGGACGTCGTGCTTTTTGAGGGATGGTGCGTCGGTGCGCGGGCCCAGTCAGAGCGCGAACTCGCACATCCGATCAACACCCTGGAACATGATGAGGACCCCGGCGGCCACTGGCGAGCCCATGTGAATGCCCAGTTGAGAGGACCCTATGCCAGCTTTTTTTCGAGACTGGACCTCTTCGTGTTCCTGCAGGCCCCGAATTTCGATGTCGTGGCCGACTGGCGACTCGAACAGGAAGAAAAGCTTCGCAAGCGCCTGGAACAGGAGGGTGCCTCGACCACTCACCTCATGGATGAAGCCGGGGTTCGACGGTTCATTTCCCACTATGAGAGGATTACCCGGGCCTTGCTGGATGAAGCACCCGATCGGGCTGATGTCCTCATAAGACTTGAGGCTGACAGGTCTGTCAGCGAGGTCAGGTTCAAACCGCCCTATTTAATCGGGGTGTAAAGTCCACGCGCTTCTTCTGGTGGTCCGCGCCGCTCTCCGACAGCTTCCACCCGGATCGCCACAATCCGCCCGCCGTTTGCGAAAACAAGGTCGTCCCCAGGCTTCACCGGCCTGGCACATTTGTCGATCCGGCTTTCCTGGCCAGACCGGGTCAGACGGACCTTGCCCTCATCGAGAAACCTGGCGGCCAGGGATCGCGTCTTGAAAAACCGAGCCCGCCATAGCCAGACATCGGCACGGACAGACACTTCGCTCATGTCATGGCCGCCTTCCTCCTCCTCGGACGAGGGCGACGGACCGGGCTCGGCGCGGCCCGCAAGGCCTCCAGGGCGGCGAAGGGGGAGGCGGGTCTCACGGGGGCGGGTTCTGAGGATCTCGGCGAAGCCCGACGCCGCCATGCCGTTGGCTCTCCGGCCCTGGGCCTGGCGGTGGGCGCAAAGTTCAGGCCGCGCAGGATGTCGCGCATCTCGGTTTCGCTCCATCCCAGCCGAGACATGATGTCTGGCCCGATCACAGTGCCCTGTCCCTGCCGTGGCGCAGCGCGAACCTGGTCATCCAGTCGGTCCAGATCTGCAACCGGTACGGCCCAGTGTCCGACCGCCCGCAGGCCAAAAGCGGAAAGGGCCTTGGGGTCAAGGACGGATCTCGGCAGTGGGCTCAGCCGGTCTGCCGGGGGGAGCCAGCTGCGATCGATAAAGCCTTGGGCCAATTGCCTTGCTCCCGGTTTCAGAAGTTCGGGCAGGTAGATGGAAAATGCCGAAAGTCTCACGCCGAGCTGTTTCAATGCCCGACGCTCTGTGGGACTGAGGGCCCTGGCTTCTTA
>CAIYSH010000004.1 GCA_903928755.1 uncultured Alphaproteobacteria bacterium
ATCATCTCCGGGCTGGCCGCCTGCAGGGGCCGACGCACATCAAACAGGAACAGCGGTTCGGCTGGACGGGCTTGGCGGATTGCGTGAACATTCGACATGGGAGGGTCCTTTCGTTTCGGCAGGTTCACTCTGGGCTAGCATTGCGACAAAAACGGACGTAAGTTTTTGCTATGTTCTCTTTTTCGTTTTGAGGCCGGTCCATGCGCCATGAGAAAGCCACCCGCCTGCTAGAGCTCGCCCGTCGGCTCGCTGGTTCCGCCGAGGGGCTGACCCTGGACGAAATGGCCGCGGCCATGGGGGTGGGGCGACGTACGGCCGAGCGCATGCGCGATGCCGTCCGCGACGCCTTTCCGCAGATGGAGGAGGTGGAGGATCCGCCGACCCGTCGCTGGCGTATTCCCGCCGGTCTGGACGGCGTCTTCCAGGCCCCGACCGCCGACGAGTTCGCTGCCCTGCGCGCGGCAGCCGAATACTTCCGCAGCATCGGTGCCCAGGCCCGGGCCAAGGCGCTTGGTAATCTGGAGCAGAAGGTGCTGTCGGCCATGCGGGCCGGGGTGCGTCGCAAGCTTGCGCCGGACCTTGAGGCCCTGCTGGAGTCCCAGACCCTGGCCATCCATGCAGGTCCGCGCCCCTTTGAAGATGAGGCCGTGCTCAGCGCTGTGCGCGAGGCGATCATGTCCCTCCACCGCCTGCGCTTCAAATATGACGGCGGCTCAACCCCTGGGCGGGAGCGGGTGGTGACGCCCTTTGGCCTGATGTTCGGCCGGGCCAATTATCTGGTGGGTTCGGAAGGTGAGTCTGTTGATCCCCGAACCTGGCGGCTGGACCGCCTGCGCGACATTGAGGTGACGGATATTCCAGGCGGCAGGCCGCCTGGCTTCACCCTTCAGGCCTTTCAGGAGCGGAGCTTCGGCATCTACCAGGACGAGGTGGAGGATATCCGCCTGCGCATCCTGCCCCATGGCGCCGAGGAGGCCATGGGCTGGCGCTTCCACCCCACCCAGGTCCTGACTCCCCAGGCCGATGGCTCGGTGCTGGCAGCCTTCCGGGCGGGGGGCATGCGGGAGCTGGCCTGGCACCTGTTTACCTGGGGCGACAAGGTCGAGATCCTGGCTCCCGAGCGGCTGAAGACCGTCATGCGCCAGGAACTGCAGATGGCCCTGCTGGCCCACAAGGTTTGAGGGGTCCCTAGTTTGCGCCCTCCAGCAGGCGTCGGGCGATGACCTGGGCCTGGATTTCACCGGCCCCTTCAAAGATGTTGAGGATGCGGGCGTCAGCCAGCAGGCGGCTGGCGGGCTGTTCTACGGCGAAGCCCGTCCCCCCGTGGATCTGGACGCCATTGTCCGCACAGGCCCAGGCGATGCGGGCGGCCGTCAGCTTGGCCATGCCGGCTTCCAGGTCGCAGCGTCGTCCTTCGTCCTTGGCGCGGGCGGCGAACCAGGCCAGGCGCCGGGCCCCCAATAATTCTGCGGCCATCATGGCCAGCTTGTTGGCCACCCGCGGGAAGTTTGCGATGGGCTGGCCGAACTGCCGCCTCTGCAGGGCATAGTCCAGGGCGGAGTCGAGGGCGGCCTGACCTACACCAATGGCCCGCGCCGCCGTCTGGATGCGCGCGCTCTCAAAGGTCGCCATCAACTGGGAGAAACCCTGACCCAGGACGCCGCCCAGGACATTGGCGTCGGCGACCTCGAAGCCGTCAAAGGCGATTTCGTATTCCTTCATGCCCCGATAGCCGATCACCGCGATCTCACCGCCCGACATACCCGGCGCCGGGAAGGGATCAGCGACGGTCCCCCGTGGCTTTTCCGCCAGCAGCATGGTCAGGCCGCGATGGTCCTTCGAGGCCGGATCGGTGCGGACCAGCAGGGTCATCACATCGGCCCGGGCCGCATGGGTGATCCAGGTCTTGGCACCCGTCACCTTCCAGAAATCGCCGACCTTCTCGGCCCGGGTGCGCAGGGCGCCGAGGTCTGATCCGGTCTCCGGTTCGGTGAAGACTGCCGTGGGTATGATCTCGCCGCTGGTGATCCGTGTCAGGAAACGGACCTTCTGGTCATCCGTGCCGTGGGCCAGGATCAGCTCGACGGCGATTTCGGACCGGGTGCCCAGGGACCCGGCACCGATCCATCCCCGGGACAGGGCTTCCGAAACCACGCACATGGCGATCTTGCCCAGGCCCGATCCGCCGTAGGCTTCCGGTGCGGTCAGGCCGAAGACGCCCAGGTCGGCCAGTTCCTTCAGAAGTTCGATGGGGATCAGCTCATCACGCAGATGCCAGCCCTGGGCGAAGGGCGTGACCTTCTGGGCGGTGAAGGCGGTGAACTGGTCGGCGATCTGTTGCAGGGTCTCATCCAGACCGCTGGCTTCCAGGGACAGCCTGCCCCGGGCGGCATCCAGCAGGTCGACAATGCGGGTCTTCACCGCCTGGCCGGCACCGGGTCGCAGGGCGTCGATCAGTCCGGCGAACTGCCCGCCATCCAGACCCAGATCGCCAGGCCGGAAGACTTCGCCCTGGTTCATCGGCAGACCGCCCGCCAACTGGCTGAGATATTCAAAGGCCAGCAGCTGGGCGGGCAGGGCCTCGTTCTCTGTCAGTTGACCCTGGTCCGCCAGGTCTGCCGCCCAGACTGCTGTCTGCCGCAGGGTCTGGTCATAGGCTGCCGCCCAGGCCAGGCCGTGAACCACATGCTGTTCGGCATCCAGGGCGCGCCGGTCGACCTTGCCATCCGGCGCGGTCCGCAGGGCCACTGCGCGTCGGGCTTGGTCGGCATAGGCCTCGGCCGCCAGGGCCGCACGGTCCAGAAGGGCGATCAGGTCGGGCAGGATCAGGTCACTCATGCCGACATCATATCCGTCCCTTGGGGCCGATCCAACCTTGCCCCGACGTCCGCTGCCCGATACCCCTTTTAGAAGCCATTTGGAGACTCCCCCATGCTCGTCGTCCACCACCTCAATGATTCCAGGTCCCAGCGCATTCTGTGGCTGCTGGAAGAGCTGAACCTGCCCTACGAGATCAAGTTCTACGCCCGGGATGCCGCCACCCGCCTGGCACCGCCAGAACTGACGACCCTCCATCCCCTGGGCAAATCCCCGGTGGTGACCGAGGGCGAGGCCATCGTCATCGAGTCGGGTGCCATCATCGACTACATCCTCCGTCGCCACGCCGACGGCCGTCTGGCTCCCGATCCCACGACCTCTGACTATGATGTCTACCAGCAGTGGCTCCACTATGCCGAAGGCTCGGCCATGCTGCCCTTGATGCTCAACATGTATGTCATGCGCCTGGGTGAGGCCGGTGCGCCCCTGCACCCCCGCATCCAGAGCGAGATCGCCAATCACCTTGGCTATGTGGAGACATCCCTGGCCGGGAAGGACTGGCTGATGGGCGATTTCTCTGCCGCCGACGTCCAGATGAGTTTTGTGGGCGAGGTCACCGGCGCTTTCGGACTCTACGAGGCCTATCCGAACATTGCTGCCTGGGTGAAGCGCTTCCAGGGCCGCCCCGCCTACCGCACCGCCCTGACCAAGGGCGGGCCCTACAATATGGGTCCCAAGGACTAAGCCCTTCTAGGCCTCCGCCTGACCCTTGGTCGGGCGGGGCCCCCACGGGGTCATGGCGACAAAGCCTGCCGTGGCCAGCCCCATGGTCGCCATGGCAGCTGCCACAAGGGCAAACAGGGCCCACGTCGGGGCCTGATGGGCCACAAGCGCCCAGCCGCCGAAACCGACAACAGCCATACGAAGCGTGCCAGCCAGCAGCGGCCCCAGGATCCGCCCCGCGCCCTGGGATGCAAAATACAATGCCAGGCTCATTCCGAAAAAGGCGAAGGTCGGTCCTACGAAGTGCAGGTAGAGCGAGGCGGCAGCCCTGACGCCTTCATCCTTTGAGAAGATATTGACCCACAGGCCGGGAGCCAGGCCCAGGAGAAGCCCCAGGACGCCAAGTCCGATGGCGGCCATGATCCCCGCAGTCCAGGCGACCCTCCGGGCTCTGGGAATATCCCGGGCACCAATGGCCAGGCCGACCATGGGCAGGGCGGCGACGCCCACGGAGAAGGCAACAGGCACCAACAGGAATTCCAGCCGCGATCCGATGCCGTAACCTGCGAGGGTCTGGACGCCGAACCGTGCGGCAATGGCCGTGACGATCAGGACCGTCCCCACGGTCTGGATCGGCGACAGCAGGGCCGGGGCACCGACCTTCAGAATGTCCATGAACTGCTCGCTGTTCAGTGGCCCGAAAACCTTGAGCCGGACCCTGGCCTTTGCCGAGGTCAGCATGAGGAACATCAGGCAGCAGCTGAGGATGGAGATCGAAACCTGGCCCAGACCTACCCCGACAATGCCCAGCCGGGGCGCAGGGCCCCAGCCAAAACAGAGGCTGCCGCCGAGGACAACCTGCAGGGCCGCCCCCGCCAGCATGATGCCGGCCGGGCCGGACATGTTACCCGACCCCCGGAGCACGGAGGCGAAGATGTTGCTCAGCCAGACTGAGGCTGCTGCAGCGAAGACCACAGCAGCATAGACCGTCGCCAGCCGCAGGGTTTCGCCCTTGCCACCCAGCAGACCAAACAGGTGCGCGCCGAACCCGGAGAGCAGGACGGTAAAGAACAGACCCATGATCAGGCCGATCACCAGGCCGTGCCGCGCCAGGCTCGCAGCCCGATCGGTATCACCGGCCCCCAGGGCGCGACTCACGGCGGAGGAGACGCCGCCGCCCATGGCACCGGCGCTCATCATCCCCATCAGCATGATCAGGGGCAGGACCAGCGCTGCAGCCGCCAGATTTTCCGGGCCAAGGCGCCCGATATAGGCGGTCTCCGCAATCGAGACGGCGGTGGTGGCCATCATGCCAAGCAGGTTCGGCGCGGCCAGTCTCGCCAGGGTTCTGGCCACAGGCGCGGTCAGCAGGGGATTGGCTTTGGGGGGTGTCGGATCAACCATTCGAAATCCTAGGCCCCAAATCAGGGAAAGCAAAAGCCTGACCTTGGGGCAATGTCTTCCGGTCGGTCCATGGTAGGACTAGGGTGACCCGAAATCAGGAGATACCCGATGCGGATTTTGCCCGCCCTGACCCTTGCCTGTGTCCTGGCGCTTCCTGCCCAGGCGGCCCCCCGAAATGACCGGCTCTGGGCGGCCGCCCAGGCGCAGGTACCGACAGCCGTCGAGACCCTCAAGTCCCTGGTCAATATCGAGACACCTTCCCGGGACGTGGGGGGGATGGCTGAATTGGGTGACCTTCTGGCGGGTCGTCTCGCGGGTCTGGGTGCCCAGGTGGAGAAGATCCCGACGGCGGCCCCGGCCCATGGCTCGGTGATTGTCGGAAGGTTCACCGGGACGGGTAAGGCCAGGATTCTGCTCATCGCCCACATGGATACGATCTACCCGGCAGGATCCCTGGCCAAACGGCCCTTCCGGATCGAGGGCGACAAGGCCTACGGCCCTGGAATCGCGGATGACAAGAGCGGTGTGACGGTCATCCTGCACAGCCTGGCGGTCCTGAAGGGCCAGGGCTTCCGGCGGTATGGCCAACTCACCGTCATGTTCAACACCGACGAGGAACAGACCTCGGTTTTCTCCGGGAAGATCGTCACGGACCTTGCCAGCAAGGCCGATGTGGTCATGTCCTTTGAACCCAGCACGGTCGGGGTAGAGATCATCCCCCGGGCCGCCGCCGGCAATGGTGAGACCCGGGTCATGGTCACCGGCCGCGCCGCCCATGCCGGCGCCGAGCCCGAGCGCGGCCGCAACGCCCTGGTGGAAGCCGCCGACATCGTTCTGAAGACCCGCGACCTTGATGACCCGGCCCGGGGCTTCCGGTTCAACTGGACCCAGGAGACCAGTGGCAGCATCCGCAACCAGATCCCCGATCAGGCGGTGATTTCCGCCGACACCCGCCACATGTCCAGGGCCGTGCTGGACGACAAGCTGGCCCAGCTGGCCGAACGCCTGAAGTCGCCCCTGGTGCCGGATACGACCGCGAGGATTGACTACCGCCCCGGCCGCCCGGGCTATTTCGCCGACGCCCCGTCCAACGCCCTGATTGAAAAGTCCGTGGCGGTCTACAAGGAGGTCGGCGGGACGCTTGTGCCCATCCCGGCCATGACAGCCAGCTCTGACGCCGGCTATGCCCAGGTCTCCGGCAAGCCGGTCATCGAAGGCTTTGGCCTGCCCGGCGCCGGCTATCATTCCTCGGAGGAGGAATACGTCGATCTCACCCGCATCGCCCCGCGGATCTATCTGACGGCGCGGATGGTCATGGAGCTGAGCGGTCGGTAGGCAGCGACCCTCTGCCTGCGTCCGTGCATTGCCTCATCCGCCACCCGTGGCTAGGTTGACGTCCCAATCCGGAGTTGACCTGATGAACGCCCATAAGCCTAGCCTAGCTGCGGCCCTCGCGGCCTTCGCCCTATCGGGTTCTGCTGCAGCCCAGACCGTCGGCCAGACCCTGCCAGACACCAGGAGCGTTTTCTGCGCCGCCGTTCGCACCGTGCCCCTGCTGGACCAGAATAATTATGTCATGGGTGCCAGCGGCACGATCTACATGACCCCGAATTTCGAGACCTCACTCACCCTCGACGAGGTGAACTACAAGTGGAATGGCTATATCGGCGCGCGCCACAAGGCGGTCAGCAACGACACACCCGACGACGCCTGTCACCTGGCCATTGAGCGCCGTGACTGGATGAAGACCTTCATCGGCAATGTGAACTTCCGCTCTGTGAAGTGGCCAATTGCCAACGGGAAGTAGCCTCCCACATCCTTTCCGGTCAGACGGGTTTTCAAAGTGTCCGGGCTTTCAACCGGCCGGAACGGCAGGGCATGTCCTGAAAACCTGGACCTGAGGCCAGGAACATACCCTGCACTTTCGGGCTCTATCCCTTCATCGCCTCCAGCACGGCCTGGGGCCGGATGGGCAGGTGGCGGACCCGTGCACCTACAGCCGCGAAGATGGCATTGCCGATAGCCGGCCCCACCACAGTGGTGGCCGGTTCGCCCAGGCCCACGGGGGGC
>CAIYSH010000005.1 GCA_903928755.1 uncultured Alphaproteobacteria bacterium
CACAATCCGTTTGATGCGCCCAAGCCCAAGACGTCGGGAGCCATGGGCATCGCCTTGATCATCGCGGTCCTGGCGCATGCGATTGTCGGCTACATCATCTACAAGAAAAAGTTCGAGCTGAAGATCAAGTCATACTCGGACGACGTCACTGACGTGCAGATGATCAAGCCGGTAGCCAAGCCCCCGCCGCCGCCACCGCCCCCGCCGCCGAACACCCCGCCGCCGCCGCCTCCAAAGCTGCAGCCCCGGCCTCCGGTGAACGTCCCGGCAGATATTCCGACGATTCCGCCCCTTCCGGTTCCCCCGGTTGAGAAGCGGATAGAAGAGCCCAAGCCGCCGGCGCCTGCGCCGGAAGTGAAGCGCCCTTCGGTGATTTCCAATCCGGACTGGGCCCGTCGCCCATCTGGTGAAGATATCGCCCGGTATTATCCGGATCGGGCCCAACGTATGAGCGTCGAAGGTCGGGCAACCATCAGTTGTTCGGTCACGGCGAAGGGAACTCTCGAAAGCTGTTCCGTGGTTTCCGAAGATCCGGCTGACCAGGAATTCGGCTCCGCCGCATTGCGGATGAGCAAGCTGTTCAAGATGAAGCCCAAGGCTCTTGATGGTGCCCCGGTTGACGGTGGCACGGTCAGGATTCCCCTGCGCTTTACCCTGCCCAAGGAGTGATCCGCGAGGATTGCAACCTGGTTTTCTGACAAGATCAGGCCCCGGAGGGATACCTCCGGGGCTTTTTCTTTACCCAAATCCCGACCAACCGCAGTCCCGACTTGATCGCGGGGCGGGCCCCGACTAGAACCCTCGTCTCGCGATAGGCCGCCTTAGCTCAGTTGGTTAGAGCGCTAGATTGTGGATCTAGAGGTCCTCGGTTCGAGCCCGAGAGGTGGTACCATCGCGATTGATATCGTCCCGGTCGGCGTCGCGATTCAGGCGACGGAGTTCTGTCAATGAAGCTCAAGGCCCTAGCCATCGCCCTGGCCCTCGCTGTTGGTGGTCCTGCCCTGGCAGCAGACGCGCCCCTGCTGTCCTTCAAGGATATACTGGCGCTGCCCCACGGTATGGCCACGGCGAAAATTCCCTATGGCCCTGGGCCCCAGCAGTTCGGGGAGCTCTGGATACCCTCGACCCGAGGCCCTTATCCCCTGCTTGTGATGATCCACGGGGGGTGCTGGCGTGCTGACCTGCCAGGCCTGGAACTGCAGACCCCGTTGAGCGAAGCTCTGGCTTCCCGGGGCTGGGCAGTCTGGAATCTTGAATATCGCCGGCTCGGTCATGATGGCAGTGGTTATCCGGGCAGCTTTCAGGATGTCGGGAACGGCATAGATGCGATCAAGACCTTTGCCGCAGCCCGGAGGATCGACCTGGGCCGGGTTGTCTTCATGGGGCATTCGGCAGGGGGGCATATGGCCGCGTGGGCGGCTGGCCGGGCGAAATTGCCGCCATCAAGTCCACTTTATACACGATCCCCGTTGCGTCCCTCGGCCGTCGTGACCCTGGCCGGCATCAATGACCTGGAGGGCTACCGGAAAAATGGGCCTGACGCTTGTGGTGGCCCCGATACCATCGATCGTTTGACGGGCTGGGGGGCACGGGGGCCTGCGGCCTATCTCGATACATCCCCGCTGGCACTCCTGCCTCTGGATCAGGGCCAGATGGTCGTTTCAGGCGCACGGGATCCCATTGTGCCCGCGGCCTTTGGAGAGGCTTATGGATCGGCGGCCATGAAGGCCGGAGACCCGGTTCAGGTCATGACCATTCAAGGCGCGGGACATTTCGAATTGATCGACCCGAAGTCTGAGGCCTGGCGTTCGCTATATCCAGTCATAGACGCTCTGGGCGGCCTTGGACCCAGACCATGAATGATGAGCCCCGTCCGCGTAAAACGCTGAGCCTGAAACCCGGCGTTGTCCTTACCCGTCCTCTCGGCCCCGAACCGCTGACGCCGATCAAGACTTCCCGCCCGGCCAGATTGCCCAAGCCGCCCAAGCCTACTCCGCCGCCGCCGCAGATTTTCGGATGGAAGTGCAAGCCTTGTGGTCAGGGATTTGACCTGCCTGTCGATGCGCCTGAGGATCAGGATGTCCGCTGCCCAAGCTGTAATGCGCGGGTTGGCAAGGTCGGAGATTTTTCCATGGATCCGCCACCCAACCGCTTGCGCGCCCGGCGGGTGAAGGCTGAGCTTTGACAGACGGCCCCTTCCGGGTGACAAAATTCCGAATCGTTTGATGAGGCCTTAATGTCTGTCCGTCGGCTTCCTTCTGTGCTCACAAGCCTGGAACCTTCCAGTCATCCCTATCTGAACGGGGCCTGGACACCCTTGCTTGAAGAGGTCGATGTCGACGACCTGCAGGTCATTTCCGGGACCATTCCTGAAGACATTGACGGCATCTATCTGCGCAATACGGAAAATCCGGTCCATCAACCCCTTGGACGCTATCATCCCTTTGATGGCGACGGGATGGTCCATCAGATCGCCTTTTCCGGTGGCAAGGCCAGCTATCGGAACCGCTTTGTCCGCACCCGGGGCTTTGCCGCCGAACAGGAAGCGCAGGGATCGCTATGGGGCGGGCTGGCCGACCCTGTGCATCTGGCAAAGCGACCTGGCTGGGGCGCGCACGGGGCCCTCAAGGACTCGTCTTCAACCGACATTGTCGTTCATGCCGGCAAGGCGCTCTCGACCTTTTACCAATGCGGTGAAGGATATCGGCTCGATCCCCTGACCCTGGAGACAGAGGGGCTGGCTCCCTGGGTGCCCATTGACGGGATTTCAGCCCACCCGAAGGTCGATGAAGCCACTGGCGAACTGATGTTCTTCAACTATTCGAAGCATCCCCCCTACCTTCATTATGGCCTGGTCGGGGCTGATGACAGGTTGAAGGTCTATCAGCCTGTGCCTGTCGCTGGCCCGCGCCTGCCGCACGATATGGCCTTCACCGAACACTACGCCATTCTCAATGACCTGCCGGCCTTCTGGGATGCAAACCTGCTGGAGCGGAACATTCATGCGGTCCGGTTTCATGAGGGACTGCCATCCCGATTTGCCATAGTCCCGCGTATGGGCGGCGAAGTCAGATGGTTCGAAGCGGCTCCGACCTATGTCCTCCATTGGCTCAACGCATATGAGGAGGGCGATGAAATCGTACTGGATGGATACTTCCAGGAAGATCCCACCCCGGAACCCCATGCTGATGCTCAGCCAGGTTATGGGCACATGATGGCCTATCTGGATGAGCACAGCTTCAAGCCAAAACTTCACCGGTGGCGTTTCAATCTCAAGGATGGAACAACCCGTGAAGAGCGTCTGGACGAGCGGATCATGGAATTCGGGATGATCAACGCCCGACACGCTGGCCGACCGTATCGCTATGGCTATTCGACGGTCACGAAGCCGGGCTGGTTTCTCTTCACAGGCTTCGTCAAGACAGATCTCCTGACGCGCCAGAGCACCAGCTACATGCTGCCCGAGGGCGTTTATGCCAGCGAGGCCCCGTTTGCCCCGCGGGTGGGTTCCCTCGATGAGGATGACGGCTATCTCGTGAGCTTCCTGATCGACGAAAATCAGGGGCGCTCTGAATGTGTGCTCCTCGATGCCCGGGACATCACCAAGGGGCCGATCTGCCGTATCGCCCTACCGCACAAGATCTCCAGTGGAACCCACGCCGTCTGGGCGGGGCGGGACATGCTGGGCTGACCTCAGGGCCGTTTCGGCGGCATGGGAATGAATCCTGAGGTTCGCGCAACATAGTCCATGTATTCCGGACGCTTGCGGCGCATGCGCCCTTCCGTGGTCGGAACGCCGCTGAACTTGGTCAGGAGCAGGGTGATAAGGATGGGGCCGGGCAGGGTGGCCATGCCAACCGGTCCGGTTTCAGCGGCGATCAGATAGAGACCCCACCAGACGCAGGCATCCCCGAAGTAATTGGGATGCCGGGTATAGCGCCAGAGACCGGTGTCCATGATCTTGCCCTCATTGGCCGGATTGCCCTTGAACCTGGCCAGCTGCCAGTCACCGACGGTCTCAAAGACAATGCCGATCAGGGCGAGGGAAAGGCCGGCTGTGGCCAGCTGTCCCAATTGGGTTGTGTGCGCCAGTTGCCCCAGTTGAATGGGCAGGCAGACGATGAACTGCAGAGGCGCCTGCAGGGCAAAAACCAGGATCAGACTGGCCTTGGCAAAACCCCAGCCGCGTTCGGACTGTGCCTTGCCCATCATGGTGACATAGCGCCGATCCGGTCCATTCCTGCGCCAGCGCCAGAGAAGGTAGAGGCCCAGCCGCAGGCCCCAGACGGCACAGAGCACGGTCAGCAGGGTCGCGTGAGGCCCCCGGGCACCGGTGAAGTAATAGGTGGCTATGGCCACCACCACCATGCCCAGGGCCCAAAGGCTGTCGATGAAGCTTGGGTCCTTGATGACCAGATTGATCATCCAGCAACCCAGGAAGAAGGCGGTGATGATCCCGGCATTCATGGCCAGGAGTTGGGCGATTTCCAAGGTGAAAGCTCCTATCGAAAGTCTATGGCACACAAGGTGCCCGGCATTCTGCCTCTGAGGTTGCAGATGCTCAGGCCAGGAAGAGACGACTGGAAATCAGACATCAAAGCGGTGCCCTGGAGATCAGGTCCGTGACCCAGGGTGAGGCTGGCGCGCCGCCGCGTTGAGCCTCCATGACGCCGACATCGACATAGTCACGCCAGGCGCAGATCTGATCACCCCGGAATTCAAGCACGCCGGCATAGGGCGTCGCAATCACGGCACCCGACAGGGTCCTGTGCTCATCCACACCTTCAACGAACAGCCGGTCGCCGTTTTCCGCAAAGTCAAAAATGCGCCAGTCCACGGCGGTGATCTGTGACTTGAACGTTTCCAGGAATTTCCCGGCCCTGGCCTTGCCCTTCAGCGGCGGTGCCACGCCAGCAGCATAGTGCCAGACAATGTCGTCGGTCATGCAGTTGAGGGCACCCTGCACATCGCCCTGGCTCCAGGCTGCGATCAAGGCCTTCATGACGGCAAGTTTCCGGCTCTCAGTGGCCAAAACAGTCATAATCCCCCCGCTCCCTGACGTTGACACCGTCCTGATACGAAGAAAGGCGGACACTGGATGCAAGTCAACGCACTGGCTGCATCTTCGCCAGATATTCCCGAACCAGATCCAGCCCTTCCTGGTGGACCAGGGATCTTCCGAGTTCGGGCATCATGATGCCCGGTTCGAGGGAGGCCATTCTGTAGAGCAGGATGGACTCGTCGGGGCGACCGGGCAGGATATCCACCTCCAGTCCACCAGAGCCACGGCCTGCTGCGACAGGTCGTTTGCCCACCCCCAGCTGGCTGAGCCGTCTTGTTTCCCAATCCAGGAACAGTCCCGAATTGCTCGCCATACCCCTGGGGTTGTGACAATGGCCGCAATTGGCATCCAGATAGGCCCTTGCCCGATCCGGGAGCGGGGCCTGGAGATCGTCCCAGTTTGCTGTTGCAGGGATCTTCGCAAGGGCCGGTGCTCCTTTCAGCAATCCGGCCTTCTGCAGATGCTGGATCTGGTTTTCCGGCCCCTCGGAATAGGCATAGGCACCATTCAGGTTCCGCGCCTTGGGCCCTATCGGCGTCAGGGTACCTGACCGGGCGTGGCATTCCTTGCACTGGTTGGTGTTGGGAACGGCGTAGTCGATTGACAGGGGGGCTCCGCGTCTGTCGACCGTCTGGACCTGAAGGCGCATGCCAGCCCGCTTCAGCACCGCCGTGGTCTGGTTCTGGTTCCAGACATAGGTCTGGGCTTCCCACCCCCGCTTCTTGTGGATCAGCAGGCGTGTTTCGATCAGACGCATGGCCTTTGCGGGGTGCCTCAGATCAGCGGGATAGGCAAAGGTCTTGATCAGCACGGCACCGACCGGAAGATCAATGACGCCAACGGCGCGATATCGTGCCGCCTGACCCGGCGGCAGGTAGAGGTAGCGCTGCTTCTCGGCATAATCGGTAAACAGCGGCGTGTTCAGGTTGTAGGGCGTCACCCCGGCATTGGGTTCCTGGCCTGCGGGGTCCCTGAAAATCCTGTAGGTCGCAAGCGTTGGTGCCGGGGTATCTGCCAGCACGGCGGCGAGATCAACCGGTGCCGGGGCCGCGCCCAGGCAAAGGGTGGCCGCAATCAACGCAAGCAGATGTCTCACGGAGTCAGCTTGGCCTGACGTGATGGCAGGGCGACAGGCCTGGGTTCAGCCTGTCCCGGCCCGCCCAGGCTTGCAACGACATCGGGGTTGGCGGCTTCCAGGGCCCCGGCCTTGGGCAGGCGGAGATTGAGCACGGGGCCGTCTTTCAGCCAGAGCTTCACCGGGGCTGAAACCCCTCCGGCCTGGGTCACACCATCCCACATGACGGGCGGCAGGGTGCCCCCCAGCGCCTTGGCGAGTTCCGGACCACCGGCAAGGTCCGGGGCCCATCCATTGCGGCCATAGCTGTTGTCCCGGATGACCATGTCCCGGGGCAGGGGATTATAGGTCCTGTCGTCGAAATCCTGGACATAGGCGATGACCATGACTCCGGTGGTCTGATTGCCGCTGATGGCATTTTCGAAGACGTGGACATCGCGGTTTGCCATCAGCATGACCCCGGTTCCGGTCGGGACGCCGGCGACAATATTCCCCTTGGGCGCGAAATTTGGCGTGTCATTATCGACAATCCTGTTGCGGAAGACCCGGGTCGAATGCCCGCCCATCTGCGGCAGGTTCGGCAGGTCGAAAACGAGAATGCCACCGGCATTGTGCGTGGAGACATTGTCGTAGACGTCAGCATTCATCGAGTTCTCGATCTCGATCCCGGCGACGTTGAATTCTGCCTTGCTGTTGCGGACGATGATGTTCCTTGACTGGCCGACATAGATGCCGGCGTCCGAGGCTCCCCGCACGGTGACATGGTCGATCAGGACATTGGTCGAGGCGACCGGATAGACACCATAGGCACCGTTGCTGGCCTTTGGCCCGCCGGTCCACTCGACCGTCAGGCTCAGAAAGCTGATCTGGTCCACGCCCTTGGATTTGATACCGTCGCCCCTGGAGTCCTGGACCGTGAGGTCGCGGACCGTGACCTTGTCCGATGTGATGAGCAGGCCTTCACCTGCCCCCTTCTGGCCTGCGAAGGAGAGGATCGTCCTGCCCTCTCCCGCGCCACGGACCGTGACGTCGGAAATATCAAGGGACAGACCGTCGCTCAGGTCGAATCGCCCGGCTCCCAGGGCCACGACATCGCCGGGTCTGGCATCCAGCAGGGCGGTCTGCACGCGTTCCTGAGCATCGGCTCCGGCCGGAACATCCAGGGTTCTGGCCTGGGCGGCGGCGGCGATCAGCATGGCGGCCAATGTCAGGGGCAGGGATTTCATGGCGTCCTCCTCAGGGCGATTTGCGCGACCTATGCGGACCAGATTGATCGTGTTACCGCGCGGAACGCAATCCTCTGTCTGCGGATCCATCGCCATGTCCGATAATCTCTATGAACTGCTGTCATCACGTTTTCCCGATGACCCCGAGAGCCCGTGTTTCAAGCTCATGGATGGCGGGACGGTGACCTATGGCCAGCTGACGGACAGGGTCGGAACCCTTGCCGGGTTCCTGGTCGCACAAGGGGTCCTGCCCGGGGACAGGGTCGCGCTGCAGGTGGAAAAATCCCCTGAGGCCGTGATGATCTACCTGGCCACCTTGATGGCCGGTGCGGTCTTCCTGCCCCTCAACAGCGCCTATACGGCCAGCGAGGTTGACTACTTCCTCAAGGATGCCGAGCCCAGGATTTTCATCCAGGACGCGCCCGGATTCGTCCGGGACGCCGGGCGCGCGCCACCCCTCGCACAGGCCGTGCCGCGGAATGCTGCGGACCTGGCCTCCATCATCTACACCAGCGGCACCACGGGCCGGTCCAAGGGGGCCATGCTGACCCATGGCAACCTGGCGTCAAATGCCCTGGCCCTGCACCAGGCCTGGGGCTTCAGCGCCAGGGATGTGCTGCTGCATGCCCTGCCGATCTTTCATGTCCACGGCCTTTTTGTCGCCCTGCACTGTGCCTTCCTGTCGGGTGCGCCGATGATCTGGTTGCCGAAATTCGACGACGCCCAGGTTTTGAGCGGCCTGGCCGGGGCCACCGTCATGATGGGGGTGCCAACCTTCTATACGCGCCTGCTGGCCAATCCCGCCTTCACCCGGGACCGGGCGGCGCACATGCGGCTGTTTGTCTGCGGGTCGGCCCCCCTGCTGCCCTCGACCTTTGCCGAATTCCAGACGCGCACCGGACACACCATTCTGGAGCGCTACGGCATGAGCGAGGCCGTGATCATCACCACCAACCCGCTGGAGGGTGAGCGTCTGGCCGGCAGTGTCGGCTATCCCCTGCCCGGGGTGGACCTGCGGATCGGTGGTGGGGCGGAGACCGGGGTCATCGAGATCAAGGGACCCAGCGTGTTCTCGGCCTATTGGCGCATGCCGGAAAAGACTGCGGAAGAGTTCACCGCCGATGGCTACTTCATCACGGGCGATGTGGGGCGGCGCGATCCGGACGGACGGGTCTGGATCTCCGGGCGGGCGAAGGACCTGATCATCTCGGGGGGCTTCAATGTCTATCCCAAGGAGATCGAGCTGATCCTTGATGAGATGGATGGGGTCACGGAATCGGCGGTGATCGGCCTGCCGCATCCTGATTTTGGCGAAGCGGTCTGTGCCGTGGTGATCGGTACGGGGGATGAGGCGGCCATGATTGCCGCCTGCCGGACCCGGCTGGCCGCCTTCAAGGCCCCCAAGCGGATCTATTTCGTTGAGGATCTGCCGCGCAATGCCATGGGCAAGGTTCAGAAGAACCTGTTGAGGCAGCGTTATGCGGACGCTTTCCTCCGCTAGGTCCCATGACTGGTCGTATCCGGCAGGCCCAGAATGCGCTTGGAAATGATGTTGTTCTGAACTTCTGAGGATCCACCTGCGATGGTTGAGGATTTGATCCGCAGCCAGATGCGCTGGGCTTCGCGCTCTTCGGGGGTGTAGTCGCCTTCCCAGCCAAGGCCGCGATTGCCCATGACCTCGATCATCATTTCACAGTGGTCCGTCGAGATCTTCGAATTGGCATTCTTCATGATGGAGGTGGCGGCGGTCGGGCCATTGCCGCTGCGGGCCTCGGCGGCCACACGCTGGAGGGTCAGGGCGAAGGCTTTGGCGTCCATGTCATGGTGGACCAATCGGGTCCGGAAGTCGGAGTCGGCCAGTCGGTTGTCCTCATCGACCCCGATATAGTGTCTGGCGGCCTTGCGCAGGTCGGCGGGATCAAAGCGCAGCCGGCCATCGCCCCCGCCCGAGAGGCCATTGCGTTCATGCTGGAGCAGGCGCTTGCCCACCGTCCAGCCTCCGTTCAGGGGGCCGACCAGATTTTCCTTGGGCACCTTCACGTCCGTGAAAAAGGTCTCGCAGAAGGGCGAACTGCCGGAAATCAGCAGGATGGGCCGGGTCTCTACGCCAGGGGTCCGCATGTCGATGAGCAGGAAACTGATGCCTTCGTGCTTGCGGGTGGTATCGGTGCGGGTCAGGCAGAAACACCAGTCGGCGTATTGCGCACCTGACGTCCAGATCTTCTGGCCATTGACCAGATAGTGGTCGCCCTTGTCCTCGGCGCGGGTCTGCAGGCTGGCGAGGTCGGAGCCGGCACCGGGCTCGGAATAGCCCTGACACCAGCGCAGTTCGCCGCGCACGATCGGCGGTATGTGGGTCTGCTTCTGGAGCTCGGTTCCATATTCCAGCAGGGTCGGACCGAACATCATGACCCCCATGCCGCCAATGGGGTTCCAGGCCCCGATGGCCCGCATTTCGGCCTGCAGCACCCGGGTCTCCGCCGGGGTCAGGCCGCCGCCGCCATAAGCCCTGGGCCAGGTCGGTGTGCCCCAGCCCTTGGCACCCATGGCCTCTTTCCAGATCCGGTAATCACCTTCCAGCGGGACCGGTGCCTCGGAGGCTGCGATGTCATTCCGGTTCTTGAGGGATGGGGGGAAACTGGCCTCCAGCCAGGCACGGGCTTCAGCGCGAAAGGCGTTGAGTTCAGTGGCTCCGAAATCGGCCATGGTCGTCCCTCCTCAGGCCCGGCTTGTGTCTGTGCCAGGCTCAAGGGATATGAGAGAACCGGCCGGGGCACATGTCAACGTGGAGGGCGTGATGATTTTCCTTGATCGTGAGGATGTGGCGCGGGGCCTGACCTATGAACTGGCCATCGAAGTGGTCCGGCAGGCCATGCAGGATTTCTCCGAAGGCATGACCCGTCAGCACCTTCGCTCCATCCTGCCCCTCGGCGGGGACCGTGCCTTCGGCATCATGCCGGGCGCACTTGGGGAAGGGCGCGCCTTCGGTGCCAAACTGATCAGTGTCTATCCCGGCAATTTCGCCAGGGGGATCCAGTCCCATCAGGGGTTCGTCCTGCTGTTTGATCCCGAGACCGGTGCCCCCGTCTGTCTGGCGCATGCCGGCGAGGTGACGGCGATCCGTACTGCCGCGGCCAGTGCTGTGGCGACGGACAGTCTTGCGCGGCCTGACGCGTCGCGCCTGCTGGTCATGGGCTATGGCGAACAGGCCCAGACCCATATCCGGGCCATCTCAAGGATCCGCAGTCTGGACCTTGTGGAAGTCTGGGGGCGGTCCCTGGAAAGGGCAGCAGACTTTGCCAGCAGGATGGCCGGGGAGACCGGACTCAACATCGTGCCGGTGGGCGATGCCGAAGCCGCTGTGGCAAGGGCCGACATCATCTGCACGGTCTCGGCAGCAGAGACGCCGATCCTGCTGGGCAGATGGGTGACGCCCGGCACCCATATCAATCTTGTGGGCTCAAGTCGCGCCGGGCCCGTGGAGGTGGACAGCGACCTTGTGGTCGCCAGCCGGTTCATCGCTGACAGCCGGGAAGGGGTTCTGGCCCAGGGCGCGGAGTTTCTGGTGGCCCGGGCGGCAGGACTTGTGGACGATGACCATGTGGTCGGCGAGATCGGGCAGGTGCTCAATGGGTCCCTGGAGGGGCGGCAGTCGGTCGCCCAGATCACGGTCTACAAGTCACTCGGTCATATCGTTCAGGATCTGGCCAGCGTTCAGGCCCTCATGGCGGGTCGCTGAGCACCGCCTCGACGGCTTCCATCCAGTGGCGGACCGGCGCGGCGTCGCTGTCGACCATGTGCATCCAGCAGCCGATATTGGCCGTGTAGATCGCTGCCGGCCCTGACGCATTCAGGGCCGCGAGCTTGTTGGCCTTGAGGGTATTGGCGGTCTCGGTGTGCAGGATGGCGTAGGCGCCTGCCGATCCGCAGCACAGGTGATTGTCGGCAACGGGTTGAGGTTCATAGCCCAGACGACTGAGAAGGCTCGCAATTCTTCCGCTCAGCTTGAGTCCGTGCTGCAGGGTGCAGGGTTCATGCACGGCAATCCGCGGGGCCGCCGGATTACGCGCCAGGGACAGGTCGGCGGTCTCAACGACCTCGACCGGATCCCGGGTCAGGGCCGCCACGCGACGGGCTAGGGGCAGATAGTCCGGATCATCCCTGAAGAGGTCGGGATAGTCCTTGATGAAGGCGGCGCATCCGCTGGAATTGACGATCAGGGCTTCGGCCCCCTGGTCAATCAGGGGCATCCAGGCATCCAGATTGGCGCGGGCCTGGGCCCGGGCGGCCGCCGCGGCATCCAGATGGAAGCTCACGGCGCCGCAACAGGCGGCCTTGGGGGCTTCCAGCAGACGGATCCCGATCCGGTCAAAGACCCGGGCGGTTGACCTGTTGAAATGGGCGGCAGCCGCCGATTGGACGCAACCTTCCAGCATCAGCATGGTTCTGGAATGCCGACCGGTGGGTTTGGGTCCAGCTTCGATCCGGGGTGGAATCCTGGACTGCAGGGTCCGTGGCAGGATGGGGCGGACTGTCCGGCCCAGGGCCAGCAGAACAGAAAACAGCCGTGGTGAAATCGTCAGTCTTCGAAGGCCCTCCCGGAACAGCCGCTCTGTCCAGGGCCGAGGCACCGCCTCAGCGACCGCCGCGCGGCCCACATCCAGCAGCCGGTGGTATTCCACCCCTGAGGGGCAGGTGGTTTCGCAGGCCCGGCAAGACAGGCAGGAGTCCAGATGATCCAGGGTCAGGCGGGTCGGCCTGACCCCCTCCAGGGCCTGCTTCATCAGATAGATCCGGCCCCGGGGGCCTTCCAGCTCATCGCCGGTCAGCTGATAGGTCGGACAGGTGGCATTGCACATGCCGCAGTGAACGCAGGCACGCAGGGCCTTTGCGGCGACGGCGCCCGCTTCGGTCCCGGCCAGAGGTCCAGCTATCGAGGTGCGCATGTCAAAGCCCTTCGTAGAGTCGGCCAGGGTTGAGGATGCCATGGGGGTCCATGGCCGCCTTCAGCCGTTTGTGCAGATCCAGGACCGCAGGTGCGAGGGGCTGAAAGACCTTGTCGCGGCTTCCCCGGAACAGGGTTGCGTGGCCGCCAAGGTCCGCGGCAGCGTCCCACAGATCCGGTGCGTCGGCCGCCTGTCTGACCCAGCGCACGCCACCTGCCCAGTCCCAGACGGGACCCCAGTCCTCAGGTGCTGTGCGGGTCTGGGCCATTGAAATACGCCAGAGGCAATCCCCCTCTGACAGGGCCGGATGGGTCAGGTTGCCCAGGTTTCCCCAGACATCGAGATGCTCCGGCTCACCGCCCAGTTCCCGGGCTGTGCTGCTGACGGCCGCATCGCCGCCTGACAGTCGCAGGTGCAGTTGCGCGCCATCATGAAAGGCTCCCGACACGGGCAAGGGACGGCGCATGAGATCAATGACCTTCAGCCGCGCGGTTTCGGAGTCGAGGTCGAAGGCCAGGGCCAGCTCCAACCGGGGGCGCGGCGTGACCCGCAGGGATATGTCGAGGATCAGGCCCAGTCCGCCCTGGGCTCCGGCCATCAACCGGAAGGCATCAAACCCCGCAACATTCTTGAAGACCGTACCGCCGAAGTGCAGGGCCTGACCGCGGCCATCGAGGATGCGGGCCCCCAGGACGAAGTCCCGCAGGGCGCCCGCGAAGGGCCGGCGGGGGCCAGACAGACCTGTGGCCACAGCGCCGCCGAGGGTCGCCGCAGGGCCGAATTTCGGGGGTTCGAAGGCCAGCATCTGCTGGTTTTCCATCAGGACCGCTTCGATCTCGGACAGCCGTGTCCCGGCCCGGGCGGTGATCACCAGTTCGCTGGGGTCATAGTCGATGATGCCCTTGTGTCCGGCGATGGAGAGGGTCTTGCCTTCCACAGGCCGTCCGTAGAACTCATGGGTTCCGCCACCCACCAGCCGCAGCGGGCGATGGGTTGCAGCAGCTGCCTGGACAGCTTCGGTCAGGGCTGGGGTCTGATCCACCTAGAACCGCTCCAGCTGGGGATGGGGCAGGGCTCCCTTGTGCACATGCATGGCCCCGTATTCCGCGCAGCGGGCCAGGGTCGGAATGGTTTTTCCGGGGTTGAGCAGCCCCCCGGGATCAAAGGCCGCCTTCAGGGCGTGGAAGGCATCGTTCTCGGCCCGGGTGAACTGCACACACATCTGGTTTATCTTCTCGCGGCCCACGCCGTGCTCGCCGGTAATCGTGCCGCCCACCTCGACGCAGAGCTCCAGAATGGCCCCGCCCAGGGCTTCGGCCCGCTCTGAATCGCCCTCCAGCTCGGAGTTGTAGAGGATCAGCGGATGAAGATTGCCGTCGCCAGCGTGGAAGACATTGGCCACTCCAAGCCCGTGCGCGTCGGCCAGCCGGCCGATTTCCGTCAGAACCCTGGGCAGGGCACGCCGGGGTATGGTGCCGTCAATGCAGTAATAGTCCGGCGCCAGGCGGCCCATGGCCGGAAAGGCCCCCTTTCGGCCCGCCCAGAACCGTTTGCGCTCGGCTTCGTCCCTGGCGACCCTCACCTCCGAGGCGCCGGCCCGTTTCAGAAGGTCTGAAACCCGGGCGATCTCTTCGGTGACGTCGGCCTCTTCACCGTCAAGTTCGCAGAGCAGTATGGCCGCCGCAGATTTGGGATAGCCGGCCTGGGCAAAGTCCTCTGCGGCCCGAAGGGCGGGGCCGTCCATCATCTCGAGACCCGCAGGCACGACACCGGCGGCCATGATCTGAGCCACGGCGCCGGCGGCAACTTCAACATCATCGAAGCTGGCCAGGATGACGCGGGCCACCTCCGGCAGGGGAGTGAGCTTGACCAGAACTTCGGTCACCACCCCCAGCAGGCCTTCGGAACCGGTCATCAGGGCCATGAGATCATAGCCCGGTGCATCCAGACCCTCTGATCCGAGGCGCAGGCGCTCGCCATCCACCGTGATGACTTCAAGGCTCAATATGTTGTGCACGGTCAGGCCGTATTTCAGGCAATGCACCCCGCCGGCATTTTCCGCCACATTGCCGCCAATGGAGCAGGCGAGCTGGGACGAAGGGTCCGGGGCATAGAAAAGGCCCAGATCGGCGACGGCTTCGGAAATGGCGAGGTTCCTCACCCCGGGCTGCACCCGCGCCGTCCTGGCCTGGGCATCAATCTCCAGTATCCTGTTGAACCTGGACAGGCTGAGAAGGACGCAGCCGGGAAAGGGCAGGGCACCGCCGGAAAGGCCTGTGCCGGCCCCCCTTGCGACCACAGGGACGCCAAGTGCCGAGCAGGCCCTGAGGACGGCCTGAACCTGGGGCACGGTTTCAGGCAGGGCGACAGCGCCGGGCAGGCTTCGATAAGCGGCGAGCCCATCGGTTTCATAGGGGGTCATGCCCTCGATCGAGGTGACCAGTCCACCCGGTGGCAGGAGGGGCTCAAGGGTTCGACGCAGCAGGGCGGTTCCCACCTGGCCAAAGGGTCCGTCTACCCGGTCGTCAAAGGTATCAAGCATTCGGATCTCATGACGGTCGTCAGCGAAAATGTCGCGAACAATCCTTTAGCCTCAACCCCGCCTCAGGCTACAAGGAGGAAATCGCAAAATCTCAGGGAGATGAACATGGACCTCGGTCTCAAAGGCAAGACAGCCATCGTCACGGGCGCAACCCGGGGCATAGGTCGCGCCATCGCAGACCTGTTCGCCGATGAAGGGGCCAATGTCGCCATCTGTGCCCGCAAGCCCGAAGAGGTCGAGGCGACAGTCGCCGCCCTCAAGGCCAAGGGGGTTTCGGCCTTTGGTCAGGTCGTGGACATTGCCGACGGCGTGGCACTGCAGGCCTTCATCACGGCGGCAGGCGAAGCCCTGGGCGGTGTTGATATTGTGGTCTCCAATGCCAGTGCCCTGGTCCAGGGTTCCCGCGAAGCCGACTGGCGCGCCATGTTCGAAATCGACATGCTCGGCGCGGTCAATGTGCTTGAAGCCGCCAGGCCCTTCCTTGAAAAAGCCGGCGCTGAAAAGGGCGATGCGGCCCTGATCATCATTTCCTCAATCTCCGCAGCCGAAGCCGCCAGTCCGTCGGCCTATGGGGCGATCAAGGCGGCCCAGATCCACTTTGCCAAGGGTGTTGCCAAGGAAAACGCGTCAAAACATGTCCGGTGCAATGTGATTTCGCCCGGGACGGTCTTCTTCGAGGACGGGGTCTGGGGCCGGGTCAAGGTCGGCATGCCGGCCTTTTTCGAGCAGACCATCAAGCGCAATCCGACCGGCCGCATGGCCACACCGGAGGAAATCGCGTCCGCAGCAGTCTTCCTCTCCAGCCCCCGCTCAGCCTTTACGACCGGCATCAACATGGTCGTGGACGGGGCCATCAGCGCCCGTGTCAATTTCTGAGGTCAGACCCATGATCGAACGTCAGCTTGAGGTGCCGACCAAGGTCGGCGCGACCACCACCTTCATCGTTCACCCGGAACGGGATGGCCCTCATCCCCTGGTGATCTTCTATATGGATGCCCCGGCCATTCGCGAGGAGCTTCGCGACATGGCCCGGCGGTTCGCCACCTGCGGCTATTACGTCATGCTGCCCAACCTCTATTACCGGTCTGGCGAGATGGAACTGGGGCCGATCAATTCAGATCCCGACCATCCCAGCCGGAAGAAGATGTTCGAGCTGATGAATGGCCTGTCCATCGACATGGTCATGGAGGACACCGATGCCCTTCTGGCCTTCGCCGGGACCGATCCCGCAGCATTGACGGCAAAGGTGGGCCTCGTCGGCTACTGCATGAGCGGCCAGTTCGTGGTCAACGCCGCCGCCCGCCATGCGGACAGGGTCAAGGCCGGCGCGTCGATCTATGGCACCTATCTGGTCACCGACAAGCCCAACAGCCCCCATGTCATGGCGCGCAAGGTCGGGGGCGAGCTCTATTTCGCCTGCGCGGAAATCGACGTCTGGGCACCTGCAGAAACCATTGCAGCCCTGGATGCGTCCCTTAAGGCAGACGGGCTCAATGCTGAGGTCGAGGTCTATCCGGGCGTTCACCACGGCTTCGCCTTCCCCCAGCGCCCGGCCTATGACAAGCCCTCGGCAGAGCGTCACTGGGAACGGGTGCTGGCCCTGTTCGGGCGCAATCTTGGCTGAAGCGGGACGGCGGGGCCCACAATGTCCCTGCCGGTCTACCGCTTGCGGTCAGTGGCCAGGAGCCCGTGGATCAGGGAGTCCGTCGGGACTCCGTCCACCAGCACGTGTTCGCGGAGCCGCCCTTCGGGCTGGAAACCGCAGGCTTCAAGCTGGGCCACCACATCGGTCCGGAAGCTGAAGGCCTCGGTTGTCAGTTTGCGCAGGTCGAGGTCATCGAAGGCCAGGTCCTGCACCAGCCCGAAAAAGGCCCTGAAGGCCTGCTGATAGCGGCCCGCATCCTCGGTCCATTCCGGCGTCAGCAGAAACGAAACCTCGGCCCGTCGGTCGCGCCAGTTCACATGCACCAGTCCACCATATCCGATCCGCGCTCCAGCCTTGAACAGGGTGAGCAGGATGTTGGAAGGCTCGGCCTGGTCCAGGGTCGGCCAGATCTCTCGTTCGAAATAGCTGACCTGGTCTGCAGCCGTGATCACGGCCGTCTGTCGCAGGACCCTGATCTGCGCGTTTCGCCACTGACGGATATCTTCGATGTCATCGGGCTGAACAGACCTGACCTGAAAATCCCCCGACGAAAGCGTTCGCCGTGGCATACAGGCATAGTGGCGCGGGTCACTCTGCAAGCCCAACACTCCAGCTTCATTACGCGCCACCAGGCCTGACGTCCGGCCCCATGCGCGCGCTGATTTTCGGAGCCGATCCCGTCCGGACCTAGGCCCGGCGCGGAATGACCACCTTCATGGATTCATAGCCCTTCACGAAGCTGGAATAGACCCGCTTGGGTTCTGCCACCACATGGATCTCGGGGAAGCGCTTGAGGATTTCTTCCCAGATGATGCGCAACTGGAGTTCGGCCAGGCGATTGCCGACGCACCGGTGAATGCCGAAGCCGAAGCTGATGTGCTGGCGGGGCCGCTCGCGGTCGATGATATAGGCGTTGGGGTTGTCGATGACCTCTTCGTCCCGGTTGCCCGAGACATACCACATGACGACCTTGTCGCCCTTCCTGATCAGCTTTCCGCCCAGTTCGTAATCGCTCAGGGCGACACGACGCATGTGGGCCAGTGGGGTCTGCCAGCGGATGGTTTCCGACACCATGGAAGGGATGAGGTCAGGGTTTTCCCTGAGCTTCCTGTACTGGTCGGGGTTCTGGTTCAGGGCCAGGACCGAGCCCGATATCGTATTGCGGGTCGTGTCATTGCCCCCAACGGTCAGCAGGACGATGTTTCCGAAATACTCCCGGGGTTCCATGTTCCGGGTCGCCGCGCCGTGGGCCAGCATGGAGATCAAGTCTCCGGCCGGGGGGGCATTGACCCGCTGGTTCCAGAGGTTGGTGAAATAGGCGTGATATTCCACGAAGATCTGCATCTTCTGTTCGATGGTATCGATCAGGCCCTGACCCGGCGCTGCGGTCACGACGTCGGACCAGTAGGTCAGCTTGCGGCGATCGGCCTGCGGCATGTCGAAGAGCGTGGCCAGGGTCATGGCCGTCAGCTCCATGGACACCTTGTCGACCCAGTCGAATTCCTCGCCGATCGGCAGGTTGTCGAGGATCATGGCAGCCCGTTCCCGGATCAGGGGCTCGAGCACGGCCAGATTCATGGGGGAAACGACCGGGCTGACCGTCTTGCGCTGCACGTCATGCTTGGGCGGGTCCATGGCAATGAACATGGGCAGGGGGCCCTCGCCGCCCGTCTGGTTGGCAATGGTGATGCCGCCTTCAGACGAGAAGACCTGGTGGTTGGTGTCCACGGCCATGATGTCGTTGTACTTGGTGATCGACCAGTAGGGGCCGAACTCGTGTTCTTCGGTGTAATGGACCGGATCTTCCTTCCGGAGCCGCTCGAAATACGGCCACATCACATTGTCCTGGAACAGCTTGGGCTGGGCTGGATTAATCTGGTCAAGAGGCATGCTGTAAGCCAGCGCCTGATGGTCTTTTGCCAGATCCACGTTTCCGTCGCTCATCGGAATGCTCCCTCAAGCCGCTCTGTAATAATGACGCCTGTGTCAACTTAAACCGAAAACGCGCATTCGCCAACGGCTTGAGGCGGAAAATACCGGATCCGGATCAAGAAAATCTTGACCGCGGTTCCGGTGTGCCCACTCCAGTCGGCATGACCGTCCTCCAGGATATCCATGACCCCTTCGACCCCCGGATCGCCGCCTTTACCCAGGTGCGCGAGAAGGATCTCGTCGGTCGAGACGGCATCTTCATCGCAGAAGGCGAGGTCGTCGTTCGCCGCCTTGTGGGGTCGGCGGAGGTCGAACCGGTTTCACTCCTGCTGGCGCGCAAGCGGTTTGAGGGCATGGCCGATCTGATTGCCGCCCTGCCCTCGGGGGTCGAGACCTATCTGGCCGATCAGGATGTCATGGACGCGATTGTCGGCTTTCCCATTCATCGTGGCATATTGGCGACCGGACGCCGCCGGCAGGTGCGGAAGGCGTCGCAATTGCTGGCCGGACTTCCTGCAGACGCCACGGTTCTGGCCCTGAGCGGCATTGCAAACCACGACAATATGGGGGGACTGTTCCGCAATGCAGCTGCCTTTGGCGTGGACGCCGTCCTTGCCGACAGTGATTGCTGCGATCCGCTCTACAGAAAGGCCATCAGGGTCAGCGTGGGTGCGGCCCTGGCCATGCCCTTTGCCCGGCTGGCAAGGGGGGAAGACCTGATCTCTGTTCTGACGGAGGCCGGATTTCAGCCGCTTGCGCTCAGTCCGAAGGGCGAGGTGCGACTGGTCGACCTTCGACCGGCCCGGCGACGGGCTGTGCTGATGGGGGCGGAAGGGCCTGGACTGCCGGACACCTATCTCGCGAGGTCAGAAACCGTGACCATTCCCATGGCCAACGGTTTCGATTCCCTCAATGTCGCCACCACCGCAGGGATCGTCCTGCATCACCTGCGGTTTGGGGGCTGAGGTCGGCTCAGCGTGCCCGGCGTTGGGGCTGGGAATCCGCTTCTTCGATCAGTGACCGGGTCAGATTCAGGATGGCGGTGCGAAGACCTGGCTGCTTCACGCTGGCGAAGGCTTCCAGCAGCTGGACGGCCCCGGGAACCGCGAGTTTCTCGAACAGCGAGGGATCGCCGGTCTGTTCAGTCGCTTCCCCGACAAGATCGCCCACAGAGGTGTCGAGCTTGTGGGCAATGCGAACCAGCATGGACGCCGAAACGCGGTTGGCACCACGCTCATATTTCTGGACCTGCTGGAAGCTCACACCCAGAAATTCCGCCAGGGTGGACTGGGACACACCCAGCCATTTCCGACGGACACGTATCCGGTGGCCCACGGCGATGTCGATGGGATCTGGGCCTGCGTCTGCTACGGTGTCTTTCACAACTTTATCCTTCGTCCATTCAACGCGCACGCATCATGCGACCTTGTTGCACACTTAGTGGGGATATTGCTAGTGCTTTGTTATTCGTAGATAAATACCCGAAATGGGCATAGTCGTCTTACGGCTTAAGGTTGGGCAATCCTGCACGCTCAGCCTTTCGGTGA
>CAIYSH010000006.1 GCA_903928755.1 uncultured Alphaproteobacteria bacterium
CTCGCTCGAAAAAAGCTGTCAGCTGCTTTTCCCCCAGGCCCTCAATGTCATAGGCCCTTCGGGAGACGAAATGACGCAGGTGCTCAACACGCAGGAAGGGACAGGCAAACTCCCCTGAGCAGCGACGCACCACCGTCTCAGCGCCCCCCGCTGTGGTCTCACGGACCAGAGGCGTCTTTAGGGAACATGGGCAATGGGTCGGAAACTCAAAGACCTTGGCGTCTGGCGCGCGCTCATCCAGCACCACGCTGACAATCTGCGGGATCACATCCCCCGCCCTTTGCAGGATCACCGTATCCCCGATCCGGATATCCTTGCGGGCGATCTCGTCCCCATTGTGCAGGGTGGCATTGACCACCACCACGCCGCCAACGGTCACCGGCTGAAGACGCGCCACGGGGGTAATGGCGCCTGTGCGGCCCACCTGGAAGTCTATCGCGTCCAGTCGGGTGCGCGCCTGCTCGGCAGGGAATTTGCGGGCAATGGCCCAGCGAGGGGTGCGTGTGACGAAGCCCAGCCTCTGCTGCCAGTCGAGCCGGTCTACCTTGTAGACCACACCGTCAATGTCGAAGGCGAGCTTGGGCCGTGCAGCCTCCATAGCGGCATAGGCCTCCAGCAGGCCTTCCAGGCCCAGAACACGCTGCGATTGCGGGGTTGTCTGGAAGCCCCAGGCCTTCAAAAGGGTCAGGGCCTGAGCCTGGGTTTCGGCAAAGGGCGAGGAATGCAGGCCCCAGGCATAGGCAAAGAACCGAAGGGGGCGCTGGGCCGTGATCCTTGAATCAATCTGACGCAGGGAACCGGCCGCAGCATTCCGGGGATTGGCATAGGTCTTCTGACCAGCAGCCTCGGCAGCGGTATTCAGGGCGGCAAATTCCGCGTGACCCAGATAGACCTCGCCCCGGATTTCGATGACGTCAGGCCAGCCAGACCCGGACAGACGCCCGGGAATGTCCGCAATGGTCATGAGGTTCCCGGTGACGTCTTCGCCGACCCGGCCATCACCTCGGGTCGCGCCCTGAATCAGGATGCCTTTTTCATAACGAATTGAAGCAGATAGCCCATCGATCTTCGGCTCGGCTGTATAGGCGACAACCTCATCGCCCAACATGAGGAAGCGCCGGATACGCGCATCAAACTCCCGGGCATCCTCGGTGGAAAAGGCATTATCCAGACTGAGCATGGGCGCGCCATGCTCGACGGGCGAAAATTGCTCAGCTCGGGCAGCCCCAACCTGGAAACTGGGGGAATTCTCACGGATCAGGTGCGGAAAGCGTGCCTCGATCGCCAGGTTTCGGGCCTTCAGGGCATCATAGGCACCATCGGAAATCTGCGGCGCATCCTCCCGGTGATAGGCAATGTCGTGAGCGGCCAGTTGATCAGCCAGAGCCGTCAGTTCCTCAAGGGCCTGGGCCTCGGAAAGGTCTGCAACTGGCGTATCAGGCATGCATCAGGGCCCGGGCGGCCGCACGGGCGGCGTCGGTGATCTGGGCCCCGGCGAGCATGCGGGCGATTTCTTCTTCCCTGTCCGTCAGGTCCAGGGTCTCGACCCCGGTGCGCAGTCTTTCCCCATCGCCGGATTTCGATATCCGCCAGTGGGCATCACCCCGTGCGGCGACCTGAGGACTGTGCGTGACCACCAGAACCTGGGCATCGGCGGCCAGTCTGCGCAGACGCAGACCGACGGCGTCAGCAACGGCGCCCCCCACGCCCTGGTCGACCTCGTCAAAAATCATCAGTGGCTGCGGCCCCTCGGCGCGACCGGCCAGGGCGGCCTTCAGGGCCAGGGCAAAGCGCGCCAGTTCACCGCCAGAGGCAATGGCACCGAGATCGCCAAAAGGCGCCCCTGGATTGGTGGAAACTTCAAAGGCCACACGATCCTGCCCCGTCGGTCCGAAGCGGTCTTCGTCCAGACGGTCTACGGCAACCCTGAATCGCGCCTTGTCCAGTTTCAGGGGGGCCAGTTCCGACTCAACAGCCGTTGCAAGGCGTGCTCCCGCCTCCCGACGCGCCGCCGTCAGATGTTCCGCTGAGCTGAGATAGGCAGTGCGGGCTTGCTCCACCTCGGCCGTAGCCGCCTTGTGCGCGTCTTCGCTTGACTCCATGGCCTGAAGTCGCTGGGCAAATCGTACCCTCAGATCCGGCAGATCCTCTACGGCCACACTCAGCTTTCGAGCCATGGCTCTCAATTCGAACAACCGTTCTTCAGCTTTTTCAAGATGATCTGGCCGGAAGTCAAAAGCGTCTGCGGCTGAATCCACTGCAGCTTCAGCCTCCTGAACCTCACCAAACACCCGATCAACGGCCGCCGAAGCTGCAGCAAGCCTGGCAACGGCCGGTGCATCCTCTGCCGCCCCCGCCTGCACGGCACGTGCCCGCGCATGGTCCAGGGCGCGCACCGAAGATGCCAGCTTGCTGGCCAGGCCATCAAAGGCCGACCTGGCGGCATTGATATC
>CAIYSH010000007.1 GCA_903928755.1 uncultured Alphaproteobacteria bacterium
AATGTAATTCCCATGATTCAGCATCCATTTCGGAAAGGGCAGCAAGCTGACATCCAGGGACCCTTGAGGGCCCAGAATGACGAACTTGTCGCGGCTGACCTTGGTTTCCAGCGGCACGCCGAGTTCCTGCCAGTTGGGCAACAGTTCCTGGATGCCACTGGGGTCAATCACGGCACCGGACAGGATATGCGCACCGACTTCCGAGCCCTTTTCGAGCACAGCCACGGAAATCTCGGTCCCGGCGGCTTCCGCCAGCTGCTTGAGGCGTATCGCTGCTGCCAGCCCCGAGGGGCCGGCGCCAACAATCACCACATCATATTCCATCGCTTCGCGCTCGATGGTGTCTGCGGTCTGGCTCATGATTCTTAAGCTCCCCTTCCATCCGCGTCACAGAGCGGCTGGTCTTGATCCCTTGGGGGTCTTATCAATAGCTTGCACAAGGGCGGTCAAGCACCAATGCCGCCAAACTTGATTTTCGGGCCGAGATGCGACTTGTCGATACCACTGCCGAGAGCCTGCTCGCATTCTGGGCTGAAGCCGGTGTGGACTCGATCCTGACCGAAGACCCCATAGACCGCATAGCTGCGGGGGCCCTGGTCGCGGTCCGTCCGCCGCCACCCAAGGTCATCTCCGGACCAGGCACACCGGCATCCAGGACGAACGAGGTTTCAGTCCAGGTCGGGCTGGCCCAGAGTGCAGCCGGAGCCTGTCAGACACTGACCGACCTCCAGAAGGCTGTTGAAGCCTTCGAGGGTTGCCCCCTGAAATTTCAGAGTGCCAGTCCGGCGATTTTCACGCGTGGCGCCCCGGAAGCGGCCATTCTTGTGGTCGGGGACGCACCTGATCCGGACGATGATCTGAAAGGTCTGCCATTCTCCGGAAAATCGGGCCTGTTCCTTGACAGGATGCTGGCATCAGCCGGTCTCTCTGATCGTGTCCTGATGACCAATTCAGTCTTCTGGCATCCCCCGGGTGGTCGCAATCCGACCCCGGAAGAGCAGGCTGTCTGCCTGCCGTTCATCGAGCGGGCCATAGACCTGGTCAGACCCCGGATCCTGCTTTTTCTGGGAGCCCAATCGTCCAAAGCCATGCTGAAGCGGAATGATGGCATTCTGCAACTTCGGGCAAAGTGGCTGGAATGGCGCAGTAGCGACGGGGAAATTGGCCTTCCAGCCATCGTGATCCCAGGCCTGGCATTTCTCCTGAAAAATCCAGATGCCAAGAAGATGGCCTGGATCGACCTGCTGACCCTCGCAGAACGGCTGGATCGTCCGGCACGCTGATCAAGAAGGATTGACCCGCCAGGACCCGTTGGGCCTTTGCCAGCGCAGCCCCCTGCAAGTATGGATCAATGACCGTACGGAAACGAGCGGAATACGGCCAGTGGCCGCTACCTCAGAGGCTGGGCATGACAGGGTTCGGGAGGTTCGCAGGCTGGACGGTTGCAGCCTGCCTGACCCTGATCGGATGTCCTGTTCTGGCGGCTGCACCCCAGGCGCTCTCCCCTGAGGATGCCTTGAGGTATGCCCAGGCCTTTACCGCCATTGACCAGGGTGACTTTGTTGGCGCGGCCCTGCTGACGACGGAAATAAGCGACCCAAGCCTGAACGGATATCTGACCTTCCGGCAACTCATGCACCCGACAGTGCACAAATCGAACTATGCAGAGTTGGCGAGCTGGCTTTCCCGCTATGGCGATCTGCCCCCGGCTGAACGCATGAGCCAGCTGGCCGCGCGACGCAAAACGCCTGCGGACCCGCCCCTGCCTCAGCCTGCCCTCTCGGGGATTGACTGGAGCTCCACAATCCTCGTGCCACCTGGCACTGGCGGCCCTTTCGATTTCGACAATGCGAGACAGGCCCGCCTGGCCTTTTACAGCGGTGATCCGACGCGCGCCCTGGATCTGGCCAGGGTAACAGGCGATCGCTGGATTGCCGGAATGGCGGCCTATCGCCTGAAAGCTTTCGATATCGCCGAGACCAGCCTCGCATCCCTGTCCAGGGATCCGCAGGAGAACATATGGGTGCGTGCAGGCGCAGCCTTCTGGGCTGCCCGGTCTGCCGAAGCTCTGGGCGATAAAGATCCCGGAGCCCGGTCACGCACCCAGACCTATCTGCGCCAGGCGGCTTCCGCATCGCAGACCTTCTACGGCATGATCGCAGAGCGCCGGGCGAGCCTGCAAAACCTGGGTGCCCCCATGCCGCTCGAAACAGCGCCGCAGCCTTTCAAACCTCCGCCGACGCAAAAACCTGTGACTGTAGCCGACGGTGAACTCTTCGCACTGGTCCGCGATGACCCCCGCGCCCACCGGGCTGCCGCCCTGGCCCAGATCGGGCGCGCCGAGGAAACCGGCCAGGAACTCCGCGCTGGCCTGACCCTGGCCAATTCGGCCGCAGAGCGAAGGATTTGGAGTGGATTGGCAGCGGCCCTCAATACGGAGCTGACATCTCCAGCCCCGATGGCGACACCGGAATATCAGGCAACCGATCCCCAATATCCGACACCGGCCCTATACCCCACCCGGGGCTTCACCATTCCGAAGGCCCTGGTCTACGCCATTGTGCGCCAGGAAAGTCGCTTCAATCCGGGTGTCGTCTCTCCCGCCGGCGCCGTCGGCCTCATGCAACTCATGCCTGATACGGCCGTCCATGCCAGCGGTAATGCCCGGCTGAGGGATGATTTGAGCCCCCTTTTCAATCCGGCCCTCAATCTCCGGGTTGGTCAGGACTATGTGACCTGGCTGCTGAACCAGGGTGTGGGATCCGATCTGCTGCGCACAGTCGCAGCCTATAATGGCGGGCCTGCGACCCTCCAGTAAACAGCCGACATGCTGGGCGAAGACGACGATAGTCTGATGGTCATCGAATGCATGCCCGCACCGGAAACCCGTGACTACGTCGAAAAAGTCATGGCGGCCTATTGGGCCTACCGGAGAAAATTCGGCCAGGACCTCGGGACCTTGGACGCCATTGCCTCAGGCCAGAAGTACCTGGATGCACGGTGGGACGAAGATCCGCCGCCGATTGC
>CAIYSH010000008.1 GCA_903928755.1 uncultured Alphaproteobacteria bacterium
CCGGGATTGAGGCCCGTCGGGGCATCGCCCTGGACCGGTTCATCTTCGGTCTGGGCATCAGGCATATCGGCGAGACGACGGCTGTGGTTATGGCACGGGGCTATCTGACGGCAGCGGCCTTCCTTGCGGCCATGGATAAGGTGGCAGGGCGGGACCCGGAGGCCATGGAGGAGCTGGACGCCCTCGATCAGGTCGGGGGCGCCGTGATCGAGGCCGCCTCTGCCTATTTCGCCGAAGACCATAACCGGGCCATGGTCCAGAACCTGGTCGCCGAACTGACTATTCTCGACGCCGAACCGCCCAAGACCGATACCGCCGTCGCCGGGAAGACAGTTGTCTTTACCGGTGCCCTTGAAAGGATGACCCGGGATGAGGCCAAGGCCCAGGCCGAAGCCCTGGGAGCCAAGGTCTCCGGATCGGTGTCCAAAAAGACCGACCTTGTCGTCGCGGGCCCCGGTGCCGGCTCCAAGCTGAAAACGGCTACCGAGCTGGGCATTCAGGTCATGACCGAAGACGAATGGCTGGCCCTGGTGGCAGGTTAGGTCATGACGAAGATCGCGGGGCTCCTGGTGCTGACGGCGCTCCTGGGAGCCAAACCGGCCCGTGCAGATTGCGACCTGCCGGAAAACGTCGATCTGGCGCGACTATCGCCAGCTCCCCCAGCCTATGCCGCAGAAGTGCTGGCAACCTCCCGTCAGGTCTTGCCCGACCCGGCAATGGTGCCTCAGGTCCTGATCCGTGTGGCTGTGACTTTTTCAGATGTCGGGGGCTCGCAAGTCCTGCTGGCCTTCAGGAACGCCCAGGGTTGGAAGGGCGCATCCGCCAGTCACGGCCAACCGGGACGATATGCCGCCCCGGCCCGTACTTTTCCTCTGGGACCTGAACTGTCGACACAGCTGGAAGGCCTCCTGTCGAATGCCTGTCTCTGGCGTTTTCCTCCCTATCTTCCCCAAACGATCCCCCTGAAGAAGGGGCGAGACAGCGGATGTCTGGACGGTAGCGATCATGTGATCGAAATCCGCAGCGGCCGCCGGAGGTGGATCGGCGTGCAGGAGTGCCAGCTGCAGGGCAGGCCCCGTGAGATCGTTGCCCTTCTATCCCGGGCCACCATGCCCTAGCTGGTCGATTTTCCGGCCAATCGGCGCTATCCTGCCGCCGTGCGCTTCGACGAACGTTTCATTGACGAGATCAAGTCCCGGCTTCGCCCCTCTGATGTGATCGGGCGGACTGTGAAGCTGCAGAAGCGTGGCCGCGAATATGTCGGGTTGTCACCCTTCACCAAGGAGAAGACGCCGTCCTTCTACGTCAATGACGACAAGGGACAGTTCTTTGATTTCTCGTCGGGAAAGACCGGGGATCTGATCTCCTTCCTGCAGGAAACCGAGCGGCTGTCCTTTGCAGAAGCGGTGGAAAAACTGGCCGGGGAGGCGGGGTTGGCCCTGCCGGCGGTCGATCCCCGGGCTGCCGAACAGGAAAAGGTCCGGCAAGGTCTGTCCGAGTGGCTGGAAACTGCGGCCCAGTGGTTTTCTGCTGAGTTGACCCGACCGGTGGGACGGGATGCCCGTGCTTATCTGGAGGGCAGGGGACTGCCTCAGGCCGAGTGGGCACGGTTCCGCATTGGCTTTGCGCCAGGCGGGCGAACGGCCCTGAAGGACTATCTGATTGCCAAGGGCGCGCGACCGCATGAACTGATCGAGGCGGGCGTGCTGGTGGCCCCCGAGGATGGCAGTGCGCCCTATGACCGGTTCCGGGACCGGATCATCTTCCCCATCACCGACGCCCGTGGGCGGGTGGTATCCTTTGGTGGCCGGGCCATGGACCCGAAGGCCCGGGCCAAATACCTGAATGGTCCCGAGACCGGTCTCTTCCACAAGGGCCACATGCTGTACGGTCTGGCTGAATCCCGGAAGATCATCGCTGCCGCCCCCTCAGACGCCCAGCCGATCCTGGCGGTGGTCGAGGGCTATATGGACGTCATCGCCTGTCAGCGGGCCGGAATTGCCGCTGTGGCCCCCATGGGAACGGCGCTGACCGAAGAGCAGATGGAGGTTCTCTGGCGCCACCACCCCGAGCCCACCCTGTGTTTTGATGGTGACCGGGCGGGTATTGCGGCGGCCTCACGGGTGATTGACCGGGCCCTGCCCATCCTCAAGGCCGGCAAGAGTTTCCGCTTTGCCCTGGTGAGCGGCGGCAAGGACCCCGATGAGGTCCTGCGCGAGCAGGGGGCTGCGGCACTTCGTGCCCAGCTGTTGGCCACCACGCCCTTTGTCGAGGCCCTGTTTCGCCGGGAACATGACCTGGAGATCCTCGACACCCCTGAGCGCAAGGCCGGGTTCAAGGCCCGCCTGCGCCAGGCCGCCAGCGCCATTGCCGACAAGGACCTGCAGCAGGCCTACCGTGACGACCTGCTGAACCGGTATGACGCCGCGCTGCCGCGCTCGGCTTCGGCGGGTGGCAGCGCCACCCGTGAGCCCTGGGTTCCCAACCGGCCCGGTCGCGGCGGGCGTTTCACCAAGGGAAAGGAATGGATCGACCCCGCGCCGACGGCGCTTGGGCGGTCAGCGGCGCGCAGGCTGGCAAGTTCGCTGGACCTCATTCCGGCGGCCCTGGCCCATTACATGATCCTGGATCCCGTGGTGCTGGACGCGCATCTCGAAGAAGATCTGGCCGCCCAGGGTTTCGGTGAGCCGGCCCTGATCGAATTGACCAAGGAAATCATTCGTCTGCGACTTCAGTCGGAGCACCTTGACACTGCGACCCTCACACGCCATTTGGCATCCTGTGGGTTTAGCACCCTTCTGACAGACATCGACCGGGCCGCTGCGTCATCGAGCGCGCCCATCCTGAAATCGGATGTCTCCCTCGAAGCCGCTAGATCTCAGTGGTCGCAAGCTTTCGCCCGTCTTTCCAGACTGGTGGCGCTCGACGAGGCTATAGCCACCGCCAAGGGTCACCTGGGCGAGCCCTCGGCTATGGATAACCTCGCGCGCCTGAAGGGTGAGCGCGACGCACTGAAACGCGCGATTAGAGATTGGACAGATTGATGGTCTCGTCAGGTGCCTTCAAGGTGCCGGACCGGGGCTCTTAACCATTTGCGGCCCGAGCCTTGCATGGGGATCGGATCGAATCCGGAGACGATGATGAGCACGACGACTGCAGAAGCCGAAGCCCCCGAAACCTCCGGAGGTGATGGTCCTCTCCTCGACCTGACCGATGCCGGGGTCAAGAAGTTCATCAAGCAGGCCAAGGCCCGCGGCTATGTCACCATGGATGAGCTGAACAAGGTCCTGCCCAGCGAGGAAGTGACCTCCGAGGCCATTGAAGACACCCTGGCCATGCTGTCGGAAATGGGCGTCAACGTGGTTGAGGCCGAAGAGGACGCCGAAGGCGGGGATGTCGCGGTCCGTGAAGAGACGGCGATTGTCGAGACCCCCAAGGAAGCCGCCTACGATCGTACGGACGACCCGGTCCGGATGTATCTGCGGGAAATGGGTTCGGTTGAGCTCCTGTCCCGCGAAGGCGAAATTGCCATCGCCAAGCGGATCGAAGCCGGCCGCGATACCATGATCCGTGGCTTGTGCGAGAGCGCCCTGACGTTCGAAGCCATCATGGTCTGGCGCGAAGAACTGGGCACGGGCCGTATCCTGTTGCGGGAAGTCATCGACCTCGAGCAGACCTATGGTGGCATCAACGCCGCGGCCGCCGAACTGGCCCAGGTTGCCGAGAACGAAGCCCGGGAAGCACGCGAGGCCGAGGCCGAAGCCAATCCCGATGTCACTGAAGACGGCGAGGCCATTGCCAAGTCCGAGAGCGACGACGACGATGATTTTGATGATGGTGCCGGTCCGACCATCAGCGCGATGGAAGGCGAACTGCGCGAAGGAGTCATGGCGACCCTCGACGCCATTGCGCTGGAATTTGATGCGTTTCGTGCCCTGCAGGAAAAGCTGGTCGGCAAGCGCCTGAAGGGCGAGGATCTGGCTGATGCCGATCGCAAGGCCTATGAAGTCGCCTCCCTGGCCATTGTCCAGCACCTCAAGACGCTGAAGCTGAACAACAACCGGATCGAAGCCCTGGTCGAGCAGCTCTATGCGATCAACAAGCGTCTCATCGGTCTTGAAGGTCGGCTGCTGAGACTGGCGGACAGCTATGGCATTTCACGGACCGAGTTCCTCAAGGCCTATTACGGGTCTGAGCTCAACCCGAACTGGACCGACCAGGTCAAGGCCATGGGTGTCCGGTGGACCAAGTTTGCAGAAAACGATGTCGGCCAGATCGGCACGATCCGCACCGAAATCGCCTCCCTGGCCACCGAAACCGGCGTACCGATCGATGACTACCGCCGTATTGTCCACACGGTCCAGAAGGGCGAGCGCGAGGCCCGTCAGGCCAAGAAGGAAATGGTCGAGGCCAATCTGCGCCTCGTGATCTCCATCGCCAAGAAATACACCAATCGCGGCCTGCAGTTCCTCGACCTGATCCAGGAAGGCAATATCGGCCTGATGAAGGCGGTCGATAAGTTCG
>CAIYSH010000009.1 GCA_903928755.1 uncultured Alphaproteobacteria bacterium
GCAAGCCCTGCAGCCTGTGCTGCACGGGCAGCCACTGCGACATTGGAAAAGACACAAAATCCCATGGGCCTGTGAGGTTCGGCATGATGTCCAGGCGGGCGGACGGCGCAGAATGACCTGTCACCAATTCCCGCGGCGACATCCCGGACCGCCTGGGTGACAGCGCCGGCTGCCCGCCGCGCAGCCTCAAGGCTGCCGGGAGACATGAAAGTATCTTCGTCCAGCATGAGCCGCCCCTCCAGGGGGGCCGAACCGAATATGGCGTCGACATAGTCGCCGAGATGCACGGCAGCCAGGTCATCCCTTGAAATCAGTGGAGCTTCGCGCCAGTCGAGGTCGAGGTCACGGGCTGCCTTCAGGGCGTCAATGACCGCCGCAAGACGCTCGGGTCGCTCCGGATGGCCGACGCCGGGATTGTGGCCAAACATACCGGAATGGGTGTAAATCCCGACCGTCATCTCGACTCCATGCAGAGCGTTTCAGGTTTCCTCTATGGCTGAATTAACCATTCGTAAAGCACAAGCCGCTGACGCCCGCGTCCTTTCCCGCATTGGTGCCGAGACCTTCATTGAAACTTTCGGACACCTTTATCCCGAGGCCGATCTCACAGACTATCTGGCGAGCGCCTATGACGAACACGCCGCACGGACCGGTCTTGAGGACCCTCGCAAGGCATCCTGGCTGGTGGAAGCAGATGGCGTGGCCGTCGGCTTTGCAACGGCCGGCCCCTGTGACCTGCCGCACGCAGAGGTGGGCCCTGGTGCCTTGGAACTCAAGCGGATCTACCTGCTGAAGGCCCATCAAAATGGCGGGACAGGCTCCGCCCTGTTTGGCGAGGTCATGGCCTGGCTGATGGCGCAGAACCCCCGGGATCTGTGGATTGGTGTCTGGTCAGAAAACACCGGTGCACAACGGTTCTATGCGCGACACGGCTTTGAAAAAGTCGGCGAGTACGGTTTCAGGGTCGGGGCTACGGTGGACCATGAATACATCCTGCGGCGAAGCGTCCCGTAACCCCGGGCAATTCCCCCGCCTTCCGGGCTGGACAGAGCGTCCTGCAATCTTCATCTTGCAGGATCAAACAGTTGTTCGTCCCTAGAGGGGAACCCGCCCATGTTCATGCGCTTCTTCACCGAACTGCGCGACGCCAAGGTCCCGGTGTCGCTCAAGGAATACCTCATGCTCATGGAGACCCTGGACAAGGCTGTTATCGACCGGTCGGTCGAGGACTTCTATTTCCTGTCCCGCGCGGCCCTGGTGAAGGACGAAAAGAACCTCGATCGCTTTGATCAGGTTTTCGGCCATGTTTTCAAGGGGCTGGACAAGGTCGAAGGGCTTGGTGTCACCGACATTCCGGCAGAGTGGCTGAAGCGGATTTCAGACCAGTTCCTGACCGAAGAAGAAAAGGCCCAGATCGAGGCCATGGGTGGCTTTGACAAGCTGATGGAAGCCCTGGCTGAACGCATGCGCAAACAGCAGGAAGAAGAGGGCGAAGGCGAAGGCAAGGGTAAGGGCAAGAACGGCCAGGGCCCGGCTGGCGACTCGCCCATCGGTGCCAATGGCTACCACCCCGAAGGCGTGCGGATCGGCCAGGATAAGGGCCGTCATGGCAAGGCCATCAAGGTCTGGGACAAGCGCGAATACAAGAACCTGGACGACTCGGTTGAACTGGGCACCCGAAATATCAAGGTTGCCCTGCGCCGCCTGCGCAAGTGGACCCGGGACGGTGCCGCCGAAGAACTTGACATGGACGGCACGATCCAGGGCACGGCCGAAAAGGGCTATCTGGACATCCAGCTGCGGCCCGAACGCCGGAACAAGATCAGCGTCCTGATCTTTTTCGACATTGGTGGCTCAATGGATAGCCACATCAAGATCTGCGAAGAGCTGTTCTCGGCGGCCCGTTCCGAGTTCAAGAACATGGAATTCTACTATTTCCATAACTGCCTCTATGAGAGCGTCTGGAAGGACAATCGCCGCCGCCACGCCGAGAAGCTGTCGACCTTCGACGTGCTCCACAAGTTCTCCAAGGACTACAAGGTCATCTTCGTCGGCGACGCGACCATGAGCCCGTACGAAATCACCTATCCGGGCGGGTCGGTCGAACACTGGAACGAAGAGGCCGGGGCCATCTGGATGGACCGGGTCGGACAGACCTTTGATGACGTCGTCTGGCTGAACCCGACGGCGGAACGCCATTGGGATTATACGCCGTCGATCGAGGTCATGCGCCAGCTGGTCGGCGACCGGATGTTCCCCCTGACCATTGAAGGCCTGGAAAAGGCCATGAAGGAACTGGCCCGCTAACGGCCCCGATGGGGTCAGTCGCGTCAGACGCCTGAAGGATTCAAGACCGTGACGGACATCCCCGCATCGCATGACGCTGCCGACACCGGCGAGGCTGCGACCAAGGCGGCGGTTTTCAACGCGGCCGAGCGTCTGTTTGCCCTGCATGGCTTCCAGAATGTATCGGTCCGCGACATCACGTCGGAGGCTGGAGTCAATCTGGCGTCTGTGAATTATCATTTCGGCTCCAAGGACGCCCTGCTGTTCGAAATCTTCCGGCGGCGGACGGCAGAGCTGAACCGGGAGCGGGCCCGGATGCTGCACGAAGCCTCGGACAATCATCAGGGCAGGCCTCCGGTTCGCGCCATCCTGGAAGCCCTGTTCGCGCCGCCCCTGCGCTGGGCGGCACCCTCTCTCGACCGCCGCATCTCCGTCCAGTTCATCATCCGCGCAAGGTCCGAAGGAACGGAAGAAATGCGCGATGTCCTGGTCAAGGATGTCAGCCACCTCGCACGTTTCGCTGACGCCCTGATCCTGGCCCGTCCCGATCTGCCCCGGGAGACCATCTACTGGCGGCTGCATTTCTGCCTGGGCATGATCCACAATAATCGCTTTGCCGAGTTTGACCGGCTGCATGTGCTGTCGGACGGCGCAACCCGCGAGGCGGACATCGAAGGCTTGCTGCAACGCATGCTGGACTTTGCAGAAGCCGGATTTCTGGCCTGACCCTCGATCCGACGAAACTGCTGCCCAGGATCTACATCTTCAGGTTCCTGGATGCCTTCCTGCCGATCTATCCGGTCTATGGCGTCATGTTCGTGGCGCGCGGCCTGACACCAGTCCAGATTGCTTCCACGCTGATCGCCTGGTCCGTCATCGGCATCGCCCTGCAGATACCCGCAGGGGCCCTGGCGGACCGCTGGTCAAGACGGGGCGTGCTGGCAGTCGGCCAGGGGATCCGACTCGTCGGGTTTCTCATCTGGCTGATCTGGCCAACCTATCCCGGTTTCCTGGTCGGCATGATGCTCTGGGGGATCAAGAGCGCCCTGACCAACGGCATTTTCGAAGCCCTTCTCTATGATGAACTCGCCGCCAGGGATCAGCGGGAGTCCTATGCCCGTCTGGTCGGCCGAGCCGCAGCCATGGGGTATGTGGCCGTCTTCATGGCTTCGGTCAGTGCGGCCTGGAGCGTGTCCTTCGGCTATCCTGCAGTCATTCTGGCCAGCACGGCAGCCACGGCCGCGGCGGGCATGGCGGCCATGGCCCTGCCCCATGCCCGGCACGCCATGACCATTCAAAGGACGGCGGCTTCCCCGCAGGTCTGGCAGGCCGCCCTGTTTGCCGTCCGCCATCCGGTCATCCCATGGATCATCGCGCTGGCCGCCATGAGCATGGCCATTGGTGGCGGACTGGATGGTTTCTGGCCCATCTACGCTTCCGGGACCGGGCTCAGTCTTTCCAAAGTCGCCCTGTTCTCCGGTGCGATCAGCCTGGGACAGATCTCGGCCAATGTTCTGGCACACAGATTCCGGAACACGCCTGAATGGGCATTTCATCTCCTGCTTCTCGGAATGGGGGCCCTGCTGGTCCTGTCCACAGGACTCTACCGCCCCTGGACCCTGATCATTGTCGCGATCATCCCCGGCCTTTTCAAAATCATAGATGTGAATTTCGACGCCCGCCTGCAGAACCTGATTGCCTCGGAGTCCCGGGCCACCATCGGCTCGCTGAAAACCTTCGCGGGTCAGGTGGCAATGACCGGGTTTCTTATCGGCTTCGGGGCCCTGGCCCAGGGCACGTCCTATCGGATGGCCTTCATAGCCTGCGGCCTGGCGCTGGTCGGTATCGCCCTGGTTTTCCTCCTTGCGAGACGCAGATTTCATCAGGCGGCGGTGACCTAGATCCGGTCTGGGCTTCCCCTCCCGGCGGACTCTGATAGACCGAAGGTATTGATCGGGTCGGATAGTTTTTCAGGGAGAGCCCGCACGCCATTTTAAACGGCGCGGGCGGAACGCATTTGGACAAAGACATTATCAAGGGGCCCGCAGAGGCAGACGCGAACCTGGAAGACCAATCCATGGCCGCCAGGGAAGAAGCTTATGAACGCTTCGTCTGGGACAATCTGAAACGCAACTATATCGGCAATTACCTGCACGGCATGCTGGGCATGACCGGGTTCAGACTGGTCAATGCCCCAACCTTCCTGCCCGCCTATCTGCACCTGATTTCAGGGTCCAATGCCGTGGTCGGTATTGCACTGGGGTTGCAGCAGGTTGGCAGCGTGATTTCACCCATCTTCGGGGCAACCCAGATCGAGCACCGCACCAAGGTCATGCCGGCCGCCATCTGGATGGGCGGACTTGCACGGGTGCAGATCGTCGGCATGGCCCTGGCAGGCTGGTTCCTGCACGGCCAACCCCTGATCTACGCCATGATGGCGCTGATGTTCCTGTTCGGCCTGTTCATGGGCACCCAACGGGTGGTGTTCGGCTTCCTGATGGCCAAGGTGATTCCCCTGAGCCGGCGCGGTCGGCTGCAGGCCTGGCGTAATGCCACCGGCTCGCTGATTGCCGCGGCCCTGGCCTATGCGGCGGGCAAGTACATCATCAAGGCCAACCTGTTCGGCAACGGCTATTCCACCACCTTTGCCCTTGCAGCCTTCCTGACCACCTGCGGCCTGTGGGCCCTGCAACTCCTGCTCCGTGAACCCGAGCCCCCGAACCTTCCACCCCAGTCCAGGTTCACGGACCGCCTGAAGGATTTTCCCCGCCTGATACTCGGCGACAAGGACTATGGCTGGTTCCTGGTGATGCAGATGTTCGGCACGGCCGGACGGGCAGCAACGCCGTTCTATGCGATCTATGTCACGCACCTGATGACGACCATGGGGGCTGTGCATGGCCTGGCCGGCACGGGGGCCTTCCTGGGCCTGTTGGGCACAGCCTTCATCGGCGCGGACGCAGTCTCCAATCTCGTCTGGGGCTATCTCGGAGACAAGACAGGCTTCAAGCTGGTGCTGATCCTGTCCATGGCCTTCTCGGTCGCATCGACGGTCCTGCTCATGAATGTCCATGCGCCCTGGGCCTTCTTCCTGGCTTTCTTCGGCCTGGGGGGTTCACAGTCAGGCTATATGATGGCCGCCCAGACCATGATCCTGGAATTCGGCCGTCGCGAAGAAATGCCCATGCGCATTGCGATCTCCTCCATGGCGGAGGGTATCATGGCCTCCATCGGGCCTCTGGCAGCCGGACTGGTCGCCGACCGCCTCGGCTATCCCGTGGTGTTCAGCGCCTCAATCGCCTTCCTGGTAATGGGCCTGATCATCCTGCTGAGCTTCGTCAAGGAGCCCAGGACCGCGCGCCGGGTGACAGCCTAGGGCATGCCTGACGGGGTTTCCCGCCGGAAAAACGGCGGGATCACCCTGCCATCCGTCAGCCTCCGACCATCGCCTTTTCCGCTTCGACGAACCCGGCGAACGAGGGGCGTTCGAGGATTGCCGCAACATAGGCAGACGCCTTGGGATGTGCGACCGGGTCAAGGGTCCAACCCACGTGCATCAGGTTAACAAAAGGACTTGCAACGGCAATGTCGGCCAGGGTCAGCCGGTCTTCGAGCAGGAAGCCGGAATCCGGAATGACCGTCTCCAGATAGGCGACGGCGGCGGGCAGGAGGTTGGTCTCAGCATGGGCCGCAGCAGCTTCGTCTCCAGGCTTTCCCATGAACCTGGGCATGACCAGACGATTGAAAAACATGGGCCCGACAGCTCCCACCAGAATTGTATCGGCGTATTCATCAAACCAGATCGCCTTGGCTCGCGCCTTGGCGTCAACCGGTATCAAGTTGGGTTCGGACTTCAGTGCTTCGAGATAGGCCACAATGGCGGAGGAATCTGCCAGGGTGAAGTCGCCGTCCTCAAGCGCCGGGATCTTGCCAAAAGGGCTGGCGGCCTTGAAAGCCGGAGACCCTCCGCCCATTCCGCCCGGCGCGCTCTCGACGGCCACGCCCTTTTCGGCAGCAAATGCCAGGGCCTTGCGGACAAAAGGTGACAATGACGAGCCGTAGATGATCATTCTTCAGGTCCTTCAGGAATAGGTGCCGCAAATTTCGGGTCCCCCGGCAAGGGCATGCGCAGGCGGTAGACGCCCTTGAAATTTTCAGGATCTGCCGGCTTTCCGTGACGGGTCACAATGATCTGTCCCCGTCGCGCCAGCCCACGGGCCGTGGCGCGGACATGGCCGGTCAGCCTCTGCCAGCGCTCAGGGCTGGCGGCCCGGGCCACATCTTCCGATGACGCGGACTTGCCCGGAGGCAGCTTGCTCAGCAGCTCCAGGATCACGGCTTCCATGTCTACGGTCATGGTCTAGCCGCCCCGCTTGAGGGTCTCGCGGGCGATGATGACCTGCTGGATCTGGCTGGTGCCTTCGTAGATCCTGAAGATGCGGACATCGCGGTAGAAGCGCTCAATGCCATAGTCAGCGATATAGCCGGCACCTCCGAAGATCTGCACGGCCTTGTCGGCCACGCGGCCGACCATTTCCGAGGCAAAGTATTTCGAAGCCGCGGCTTCCAGAGTGACGCTCTGGCCGGCGTCGCGCTTGCGGGCGGTCTCGAAGGTCAGGGCCTTGGCGGCCAGGACCTCGGTCTTGCAGTCGGCGATCATGCCCTGGATCAGCTGGAACTGGCTGATGTTCTGACCGAACTGCTTGCGCTCGGAGGCATAGGCCACACAGTCGGTGATCAGGCGCTCGGCCACGCCGATGCAGACCGAGGAAATGTGCAGGCGGCCGCGGTCGAGGACTTGCATGGCCACCTTGAACCCCTCGCCTTCTGCGCCCAGGCGGTTTTCCACCGGGACCCGGACATTGTCGAAGTTGACGTCACAGATATGGGCACCCTGCTGGCCCATCTTCTTCTCAGGCTTGCCGACCGTCAGGCCAGGAAGGTTGCGCTCCACCAGGAAGGCGCTCACCCCGCCGCCGCCGGGCTTGCTCGGGTCGGTCCGGGCCATGACCGTGAAGAGGTGGGCCTTATTGGCGTTGGTGATGTAGCGCTTCGAACCGTTCAGCACATAGTGGTCGCCATCGCGCACAGCCCTCGTCTGGACCGCCGCGCTGTCAGAGCCGGCTTCCGGCTCGGTCAGGGCGAAGGAGGTGATGATGTCGCCCGAGGCTATGCCCGGCAGATACCTGGCCTTCTGGGCGTCCGTGCCGAACATCACCAGGCCCTGGCTGCCAATGCCGACATTGGTGCCAAAGGCGGAGCGGAAGGCCGGGCTGGTACGGCCCAGTTCGACACCCACCAGGCACTCTTCCTCCATGGTCAGATCAAGCCCGCCATATTCCGCCGGGATGGTCAGGCCATAGAGCCCCAGGGCCTTCATTTCCTCGATGACGTCATCAGGCATGGCGTCGGTTTCAGAGACCTGGGCCTCCAGGGGCCGCAGGCGTTCCGTCACAAAGCGGCGCACCGTTTCGATAAGCTGTTCGCGGGTTTCGAGGTCTAGGGCCATGTTCAGTCTCGTTTGCAGAGGGAGGACCTTGCATCGCAAAGCAGGGCCCCTTAGGTCGGAGGCTAACCTAGTGATGGAATGCGTGCCGGGCAAACGCTCTGGCGCTAAAGGGACAAGATATGGACACCGGCGAAGAACAGACCTCGGGCTGGGTGCATAAGACAGTGGAGTCCGGCGAGTGGGCGGGCTGGTCCTACTACAACGCCGATCCCTTCGAGGACCATGCCGGGCCCTTCTATTATCGCGTCGAAGAGAGTGGCCAGCGGGTCTGCGCCTTCCGCACCGAACACAAGCACATGAATGGCGGGAACTTTCTACATGGCGGGGCGATCATGACCTTCGCCGACTACGCCATCTTCGTCATCGCCCGGGACGCCCTGCAGGACGGCCATAGCGTGACGGCCAGCTTCAACGGCGACTTCGTCGGCTCCGTGCCCCCAGGCGCCCTGGTGGAATGCCGCGGCGAGGTTGTTCGCAATGCCCGCAGCATGGTCTTCATACGCGGCCTCATCACGTCGGGGGATGACCCGGTCATGAGCTTTTCGGCCATCATCAAGAAGACCCGGCCACGGTCATGAGCCCGGTTCTTTCCGTATTGGACCTGTCGCCGGTCGGCGGCGACAACACCCAGGCCCAGGCCGTGCGGGACACCATTGAGGTGGCCAGGGCCGCAGAGCGGCTGGGCTACAACCGCTTCTGGGTGGCGGAGCATCACAATATCGGCACCCTGGCCTCTGCGGCGCCTGAGATCCTGATCGCCGCCCTGACCCAGGCCACCAAGACCATCCGCCTCGGCTCTGGCGGGGTCATGCTGGTCAATTACTCGCCGCTCAAGGTGGCTGAGGTGTTCATGGAGCTGGAGGCCCTGGCTCCGGGCCGTATCGATCTTGGGGTTGGGCGCGCCCTGGGAACAGACAGCCGCACAGGTGGTGCCCTGCGGTCAGCCAGCTCCGATGCCTTTCCGCAATATTTCGCCCTGCTGAACGCCTGGCTGCTGGATGCCGCAGGGGTGGAACCGATCACCGACTCCCATCCCGCCAGGGGCATTCACGCCAGCCCCTCGGGCCCGTCCCATCCGGATCTGCACATGCTGACCTCTTCGGCCGACAGTGGTGCCTTTGCCGGTCAGGCGGGGGTCGGCATGGTTTTTGCCGAGTTCATCGCCCGGGCCGATGGCGGGCCGGCCGTAGCGGCCTATAAGCGGGCCTTCGAACCCTCGGTCTTCCGCACCAGCCCCTGGGCGGCGGTGGCGACCATAGCCCTCGCAGCGGAAACTGACGAAGAGGCCCAGAGGCTGGCAGCCCCCATGCGCGCCGGCGCCCTGGCGACCCTCGACAATGAGCGGCGGCGGTTTCCATCCATTCCCGAAGCCCTGGCCTTTCTGGCCGAGCGGGCGGACGATCCCCGCCTGCCTGCCGTCATGGCGCGGTCGATTGTCGGCGATCCTGAGACCGTCAAACGGCGCCTGGCGGAAAAGGCGGAGACCACCGGCGCCGATGAGCTCTTCGTCATGGCGGTCGGCCCGACCCTGGAGACCCGGATCCGGTCTCTGGAGCTGATCAAGCCGGTCTAGGCCTGCGCCGCCGGACGGTCCCGCATGGCCTGCGCCCAGCGGGCGACTTCGGTGAGATCCTCGGGCAGGGCCAGACGGATCAATCGGGTAAAGTCGAGGCCGATGAAGGCGACGATGTCGGCCATGGTCAGCCGATCGGCGGCGAGCCAGTCCCGTCCCTTCAGGCGCTGATCCAGCAAGGCCAGGGCCTTGAGGCCCTGATCGCGATTATGGCCGCCAACGACGGCGTCCTGCTGTTCCAGCCCCGCCAGCATGGGCGAGAGGTGACGCACGCCGATCATCAGGGGGTGGGCCACCAGCAACTCGGCGCGGCGGGTCCACATTTCGATGACAGCCGTCTCTTCCGGGGTCGTCCCGAACAGGTTGGGCTGAGGATACCGGCTCTCCAGATACCGGCAGATGGCGAGGCTTTCGGTGAGGGTGGTCCCGTCATCCAGTTCGAGGATGGGCAGGCCGACAAAGCCCTCGGTCCTGGTGAGCAGGTCGTCGGTCTTGTGCTGCCCCTCGGCCATGTTGAGGCGCACGACCTCTATGTCGGAGATCGCCTTTTCGGCCATGACCCACCGGACCCGGCGGGGATTGGGTGCCACGACTGTCTCGTATAGCTTCATCGCAGGTGACCTAGTGCTGGAAGAGCTCAGCGGGCATGAGCCCGACCACAGCCGCCGTGACGCAGGTGGCCAGGAAGCCCGCAAACATGGCCTTCCAGACCATGCCGATCACTTCGGAACGGCGCGAAGGCACCAGGACCGAATAACCCGCCACATTCATGCCGACCGAGGCAATATTGGCAAAGCCGCAGAGGGCGTAGGTCATGATCACCCGGCTGCGGTCAGCCATATCAGCCACCGGTATGCCGCCCAACTTGATGAAGGCGGTGAACTCGGTCAGCACCAGCTTCACGCCAAGCAGTGAGCCCGCCACAGGGGCGTCCTTCCAGGGCACGCCGATGGCCCAGGCCAGGGGGGCAAAGATCATGCCCAGGCCACGCTCGACCGACAGGGGTGCGCCGCCGACCTGCGGGAACATGCCGAGAATGCCGTTCAGCATGGCCACCAGGGCCACGAAGACGATCAGGGTGGCGGCGATGTTGAGCACGATCTGCAGGCCATCCGATGTGCCCTTGATCATGGCGTCGATGGAGCTTTCGTAGACCTTGTCGGATTCCGGATCGAGGGCCTGGGGTTGCTCCTGGGCCGGATCGCGGGGCACGAGGATGCGGGCCAGCAGGACGCCGGCCGGGGCCGAAATGATCGAAGCGGTCAGGACGTGGGCCGCTGCATTGGGCAATACGCCCTTCAGGATTGTCGCATAGGCCACCATGGTGGAGCCTGAGACGCAGCTCATGCCCACGGCGATCAGCATGAACAGCTCGGACCTCGACAGGCTGGTCAGATAGCTGCGGATGAAGATAGGGCCCTCAACCTGACCCATGAACACCGTAGCGGCCGTGGCCAGGGCCGGGGCGCCGCGCAGACCCATGGTCTTTTCAAAAACAAAGCCGAAGCCCCGGGTGATCCACTTCAGAATGCGCCAGTGCCACAGAAGCGCCGCCAGGGCGCAGACCACCAGAATGACCGGCAGGACCCGGAAGGCAAAGACGAACATGTTCTCTGGATGGGACAGGTCATAGGGTTGGTTGGGCGTGCCCGCCAGGAACCCGAACACGAAGGCGACGCCGGCCTGGGTGCTGGTGGCCAGACCATCAACAGCGCCACCCATGGCGGCCAGGACAGCCCGCAGGGCAGGAATGCCGAACAGGGCCAGGACAAGAACGGCCTGCAGGGCGATGGCCCCTGCTGCCAGCTTCCAGGGAAATCTGCGGCGGTCTTCCGACATGGCCCAGCAGGCCAGCAGGATCAGGGTCAGGCCTACCAGGCTCTGGAGATTTTCCAGTCGGATCATTTGAACATCGCCCCGTCCCTCTGACCATCTGCTCCGGCCATGGGATCCATTGAGTATCAAGCAGCCCGCCGTGGCAAGCCGTGCAGACTATTCTGCGGCGACGAAGCCGGGCCAGGTCGCCATGTAGGTCACGAAGCTCGGACCCAGCCCCTCGGCGACCAGATGGGCACGGCTGACTGGCAGGGTTACCGGCAGGAAGCCCGGATCAGCCGCCAGCCTGGCGGGATAGTCATGGTGCAGGATCGCCGCACGGCCCAGCAGGACGAAATCAGCACCGGCGTCCAGGCAGGCCTGGGCATTGGCCGGGGTCATGATTTTGCCGGCGACACCGAGGCGGACCGATCCGCGATCCAGCTCGGTGAAGACCGAAATCAGCGGCTTGTCCTGGAACCCGCCCTCGGAGGTGGTCTTGAAGCTGTCCCACAGTGACATGTCCAGATAGTCGATTTTACCCTCGGTCATCAGGGCCTGGGCCAGGTCGCGGGTCTCGATCAGGTCAATGCCGAAACGTTCAGGTGACAGGCGCAGGCCGAGATTGAAGTCCGGCCGGCAGCGGGCGCGGATACCGTCAATGATCTGCCGGACAATGCGGGCGCGGTTTTCCGGAGATCCGCCATAGGCGTCCGTCCTCTGATTGACCTCGCCGCTCAGGAATTGGCAGAGAATGTAGCCGTGGGCACCGTGGATCTCGACTCCGTCAAACCCGGCCTTCTCGGCACGCTCTGCCCCTGCAATGAAATCCTCAACCAGCTGGTGGACCTCGGCTTCGGTCAGGCCACGGGCCCCGAATTCCGCATTGTCAGACGGACAGACAGGTGACTGCCCGACCAGGTCCCGGGGTGTGCGCATGCCGGCATGATGCAGCTGGACAATGGCCATGCTGTTTGAGGCCTTGATCCCTGCTGCAAGCCTGGTCAGCCCGGGAAGGTGGCTGTCGGCAAATATGCCGAGCTGTCCGGGAAACCCCTGACCTATGGCCTGGACATGGGCAGCGCAGGTCATGGTCGCCCCAAATCCCCCGACCGCCCTCTGGGTCAGCCAGTGATATTCGTCATCAGACAGGGTGCCGTCCACATGGCTCTGCAGATTGGTCAGGGGGGCCAGCATGAAGCGGTTCTTCATGGCCGGACCACGGGCAAAGGTCATGGACGAAAAAAGGTCGGTCATTTGCGGGCTTCCCTGATGCACTGGGGAAAGTCATAGGCGAGGCGCAGGGCCCGGGGCAAGGCTAACCGGCTGATAAGAATGCCCTGATATGTTTTCCCCATGACCCAGACCTTCGGTCGCCGCGCAGCGCCTGCTTACACCGCCCCGCCCCGGGAGCCGGAGATCCCCCATGAGGTGCGCGAAGCCCTTGCGGCGGTAAAGCGCCCGCAGCAGGACCCCGAGTTCGTCGCCTGGACAAAGGCCCGGACCGCGACCCGCTGGAGGATCTGGGGCATGTGCTTCCTGACCATTCTGGGGGGTCCGATGGCTTTCTTCCTGCCTGACGGCATGGGCCGTCTCGCCGGTCTTGCGTCTGCAGGCATCGGGATCGGCGGCATGATCCTGCGCTGGCGGCAGACCTTCACACCCGCCAAAGGCGATCAGGCCTGATCTGGGGGCGATACGATCGAGACACCGGTGACAGCCTCGAAGGTTCTGGATTCTGCAGCCAGGGCATCGCGGATGTCCAGCTGACGGCGGACTTCACCATGGCGCTCTGCGTCCAGTTTCCACCCGATGAAGGCCGCGCCGCCCAGGAAGACCAGGGTGATCGGCGCAAAGACATAGGTCATCTCAAGTCCATGGATCGCCTGGGGGGTGTTCACAGCCCCCTCGGCCGCCCTGTAGCCGACGACTTCCAGAACCTTGAAACTGATACCGACCGTGATGGCGGCACCGACTTTTTCAGCTGTGGTGATCAGGGCATAGAGCAGACCGGTGCGCTCATGGCCTGATTCCAGTCTGACTTCGTCAGCGACATCGGCCACCATGGCCCGGACGATCGGGGCAAAGGCGGAGCCAACAAATCCCACGGCGAACATACCCGGTATGGCCAGGGCCATGGTTGCGGGCGGAATGAGCATCAGGGCCGTCTGGGCAAAGGCATAGGCCACAGCCGATGCAATGATGGCCCGGTGTTTGCCGACCTTCTGGGCGACCGTTCCCCAGAACAGTGAGCCCACAAGCCCGGCGGCGATGTAGAACAGCAACAGGATCGAGGTCTGAGGCAGGGTATAGTGGCGGGCGTCGTGGAAGAAAAAGAGATAGAGCGCCGCGGTGGTGCCTGGACCCAGGGCAATGATGAAATCTGCCCAGACCAGCCGCAGGACCTCGGGCCTGGTCAACAGCGCCCAGTAATCCTGCAAAGAGACGGGCGTCTCGGTGCTGGCACGGGGTGAGACCTTTTCAGGGGTCACAAGCGCGCAAAGGGCGACGGTCACGGGGAGCAGGACAATCAGGAACCAGCCCATGGCGGGAACGCCACCGTGGGCGCCACCGGGTTTGCCGGTCAGGGCCAGGGGCAAGAGCAGGATCAGTATGGCCCCGACAACGCCGACAGCCTGGACCACGCCATAGACCCGGCTGCGGTCATTATAGTCGGTCGCCAGGGTCGCCCCCCAGGCCGCCTGTCCCAGGGTGAGGATGGAAACCCCGGCATAGAGCACCAGCAGCCAGAGCAGCAGGCTGCCAAAGCTCAGACCGGGCTGGGCCATGAACAGCATGTAGATGGCCAGCATGGTGATGGGGGCCCCAAGCATCAGCCAGGGCCGGTAGCGGCCCAGCCGTGTCCGGGTCCGGTCCATGGCAATTCCGAGCAGGGGATCGAGGCCCATGTCCAGCAGGCGGACAATCATGAAGGCGGCGCCGACGGCGCTTAGGCCCAGGCCGACATAGCTGGAGAAGAACCGGGGCAGATAGACCCCCATGACCAGTCCTATGGCGGCCATGGGGGCCGCCGTAGAGCCGAAGGCCGCGACCACCGGCAGGGACAGTCGGGCAACTCTGGTCATGGCATACTATTCTGTCACGGTCGGCTTGCGATCATCGCCGACATAGACGGCATCGGCTTCCCCGGTCAGACCTTCAAGGACGGGAGCCTCGTCATAGAGGGCATCCCGCTCTTCCAGTCTGGACCGGATTTCCGCATGCCGCTTTGAATCCAGCTTGTAACCCAGGAAGCAGGCCCCCCCGACCATGACAAAGAAGATCGGGCCGATCAGGTAGGCCAGTTCCAGGCCGTGGATCTGTTCGGCCGTATTCCTGGCACCTTCCTTGGCATTGTAACCAATCGCCGCCAGGACGTTGAAGGTCAGGAAGATCGAGCCCGCCCCGGCAATCTTTGTGGTGGCATTGGTCAGGGCATAGAGCAGACCGATCTGCTCCTTTCCGCCTTCAAGCCGGATCTCATCGCCAATGTCTGCGGTGAGCGCGCGGATCATGACGCCGAAGCCTGCGGCAAAGGCCCCCTCGAAGGCCATGGGAATGGCACCCCAGAAGAAACTGCCCTGCGGGAC
>CAIYSH010000010.1 GCA_903928755.1 uncultured Alphaproteobacteria bacterium
GACCGGGCGGCGGTGGGGCCCAGCAGACCCTCGAAGATCTCGCCATTGGAGACGATACAGCTGGCCTCGCTCAGGGCCTCGATCTCGATATAGCGCACAGTCCGCACCAGGCCCCGGGCCAGGGTCAGGGACCAGTGGATCTGTTCCAGGGGCACCCATTCCACCAGGACAGGATTGATCACCTGGGGTGGCTCACCCGGCAGCTCGAGGGTGAATTCCAGGGGCGCGCCGATCCGCAGCTCCCCGGCGCCCTTGGTATAGGTCGGGTTCCAGAAGGACCAGGACTTGAAGTCCGAGGCGATCTCCCAGATCACCTCGGCCGGGGCCTTGATGCCGATCCGGCTCTCGATCTTCATCGGGCCAGCGCCCGCCTTGCCGCCGAACATGAAGCCGGCACCCACCTTGAACATCTGCGGAGGATTGAACGCCATCAGCCTTCCCCTAAAGACGGCGCCTTAATGCGCCAGGTTGCGCCCGTCGGATTGTCCATGACTTCTACGTTGAGGTCGGTGAGTTCGTTACGGATGCGGTCCGCCGCCGCCCAGTCCTTCGCCGCCCGTGCCGCGACCCGTTCAGCGATCAGGCCGTCGATCCTGGCCCGCAGGGCATCGTCCACCCCGGCCTGGAACCAGGATTCCGGCTCGGCGAACAAAAAGCCCAGCAGGTTGGCCGAGGCCAGCAGCTCGCCCTTGGCATAGGCCCGGTCTTCACCCTTCGAGGTTTCCAGGGCCGTGGCCATGGCGAACAGCTCGGCCATGGCGGCCGGGGTATTGAGGTCATCCTCAAGCGCCGCCATGAAGTCCACATTGGGCCCGGTCGACTCTGCGGGCACATCGGCTGCCCGGCGCAGGGCACCATAGAGCCGGTCCAGCGACTTCTTGGACTGGGCGATCAGGTCGGCGGTCCACTCAAGCGGCGCGCGATAGTGCCCCACAAGCAGGGCCCAGCGCAGGGCCTCGCCGGGCACCTGGTCGATAAGCTCATGCACCAGGACCACATTGCCCAGGCTCTTGGACATCTTCTCATCGCCGAAATTCAGGAAGCCGTTGTGCATCCAGTACTTGGCGTAACCCACCGAGTGGTCCCCGTGGGCGCAAAGCCCCTGGGCCATTTCGTTCTCGTGGTGCGGGAACAGCAGGTCAATGCCGCCGCCATGAATGTCGATGGGCAGGCCCAGGGTCTGCTCGATCATGGCCGAGCATTCAATATGCCAGCCGGGACGGCCCGCGCCCCAGGGACTGTCCCACACCGGCTCGCCGGGCTTGGAGGGTTTCCACAGCACAAAGTCGGCGGGGTGCTGCTTGTAGGGCGCCACATCCACCCGGGCCCCGGCGATCATGTCGTCCATGGGGTGGCCCGACAGCTTGCCATAGTCGGCAAAGGTCTGGGTGTTGAACAGCACATGGCCCTCGGCGGCATAGGCCGACTTATTGTCCACCAGACGCCCGATCATGGCGATGATGGCCTCCATGGTCTGCGTCGCCCGGGGCTGATGGGTGGGGGCCAGGGCCCCCAGGGTCGCCATGTCCTCGTTATAGATGCCGAGATACCGGTCGGTGATGGTGGAAATCGGCACGCCCTCGGCCACGGCCTTGGCGTTGATCTTGTCATCCACGTCGGTGACATTGGCCGCATAGATCACGGCCTCCTGTCCATAGGTATGACGCAGCAGACGGAACAGGACATCAAAGGCCACCACCGGCCGGGCATTGCCGATGTGGGCATAGTTATAGACCGTGGGCCCGCAGACATACATCGTCACCCGCCTGCTATCGACGGGAACGAAGGGCCGCTTGGATCGCGACAGGGTGTCGTACAGATGAAGGGTCATGAAACTCTTTGAAAACGTGACGCTGAGTAAGTGTTGCCGGAAAAGGCCTTGGCCCCATATACAGTCCGCAGGGCCGGGAGGCCACGGGGCTTTATCGGCGGTCGGACGACAATCCGACAGCCATATTCGCGTTTCTTGCCCGGGGCCCCCGCTCCGGCGCGATCAGGCCCAGTAACGAACGGATACGACCCCATGGATGCTCCGAGCCGCGACAGGTCCCTCGACGCCGTGAAGCGTCCGACCCGGGAAGAAGCCATGGAGGCGGTCCGCACCCTGATCGCCTGGGCCGGCGACGACCCCCGCCGCGAAGGCGTCATCGACACCCCCAAGCGCGTGGTCGACGCCTATGGCGACTGGTTCGAGGGCTATACCATGGACCCGGCCAAGGAGCTGTCGCGCACCTTTGAGGACGTCCAGGGCTATGACGACATCGTCATGCTCCGCGAGATCGAGGTGGAGAGCCACTGCGAGCACCACATGGCGCCCTTCCTGGGCAAGGCCTATGTGGCCTACATGCCCACCAACCGGGTGGTCGGCATTTCCAAGCTGGCCAAGGTGGTCGAGATCTTCGCCCGTCGTCTCCAGACCCAGGAGACCATGACCCAGCAGATCGCCGACGCCATCACCGACAGCCTCCGCCCCGCCGGCGTCGCCGTCC
>CAIYSH010000011.1 GCA_903928755.1 uncultured Alphaproteobacteria bacterium
GCGACCTGCCTGCCGGCCATCCATATGCGCGGGTCATGCCCCCCAATGTCTGGCCAACAGAAATTCCCGGGTTCCGAGAGGATCTTTCCCGGCTCTATGCCGCCCTGGACAATCTGGGAAATCAGGTCCTCGAGGCAATTGCCTACAATCTGGGGCTGGACCGGAACTTCTTTGTTGGGCCTGTGGACAAGGGCAATTCCATTCTGAGGCTGCTTCACTATCCGCCCGTCCCGCAGGATGGCCCGAATATCCGGGCCGGGGCCCACGCCGACATCAATGTCATCACCCTGCTTCTCGGGGCCGAGGAGGCGGGACTGGAAGTTCAGGACCGTGACGGGGCCTGGCTGGCGATCAACCCACCGCCTGGATCGGTTGTCTGCAATATCGGCGACATGCTGGAACGCCTGACCAACAGGGTCCTGCCTTCGACCGTTCACCGAGTGGTCAATCCGGCACCGGAGCGGCGCGGCTTCCCGCGTTACTCCACACCGTTCTTCCTGCATTTCAATCCGGACTTCGACATCGTCACCCTGCCCTCCTGTATTTCGGAGGACCGTCCGGACCTCTATCCCGATCCGCTGAATGCCCAGGAATTCCTGGAAATCCGGCTGAGGGAGATCAAGCTCGTCCAGACCTGATCAGTGGGAGATATGCAGGGTATCGATGGAACCAGCTATGGCTGCAAAGGCCGCGTTCAGCTGCGAGACATCCTGGACATCGAAGTATTTGTCCCCGGATGAAGCACAGGCCTGAAGGACTGCGGACGCCCCCGTCTTCACTTCGACCCGAACCGTGTAGAGGGTAATGTCCCTGGCCTTGATGTTCTGGCAAAGGGTGCTGAGGCGGGAATTCATGGCCTGGGTGCGGGTCGTGGGTGAACCACCGAAGATCCCCAGCAGACCCTGCCAGATATAGCCCAGACCGCTGTAATAGGATCTGTTCTGCTCGGCACCTGAGCCGGGATCGCCCATGGTATTCTCACCATCCGTCATCAGGATGATGATCTTGCGCACACCTTCGGTACCGTAGGCGGAACCGTCAGCGAGGGGCGCATTGGGGGACAGGCTGTGCCAGCCCCACATCAGACCAAGGGGTATGTTGGTGTCTCCCACTGCAACCATACCGTCTATGGCCGACTTCAGGTCAACAAAGGCCGGGGTGAGGCGGATCATGGGCTGCAGGCTGCATCCGCCATTCGGGCCCAACTGATATCCGGAGCCCGCCTGGAATCCCACGGCCGGCGACGACACATACTTCCCGGAATTCTGCTCCCGGATCAGCCAGCTGGATGCATTCGTCCCATCCGGCAGGTAGTCATTGGGGTAGCCATAGAAGCCTGCGGCAGAATCCGGCTCGTCTGGCCAGAAAAACGGCGTGAAAAGTGTGTCAGGAGACCCGTGCACCGGTGCCGTGTCCTGGATGTCATAGGGCCTGGGCCTTGCCTCTACGCAACCTTCCCAGGGCGTATTGTTCATCTGCTTCAACAGGGCGAAACGGTCTGTCTGCCGGTCAAAAATATCCAGGCCGACCCCGAGGCGCGCGTGGGCAACGCCCTCCGGATCGATCCATGCCGGAATGTCGGGCCCACTGTGTGACACGGGATCATAGGCAATGGTCTGGGTCGTCCCCTGAACGCGAACGGTCATGGAAAAGGGTACCAGGGATATCCGGAGCGGGGTCGGCTCCGTACTCCTGAGGGAGGCTGCCTCCAGTGTATCGATCAGGTTTTTGGCTGCGACCTTCAGGGTGGAAATCTTCTTCCCGGCCATGGACCCGGTATTATCAAGGACCAGTGCAACTTCGAGCCTGTCAACTGACCGGCCCACATCGGCGTTGGCCGTCAGGTTCTGGTGTGGCCAGAGGCCTGGTGCAATGCCGCCGGGGGTTACCTCTGCGGAGGCCATGACCTTGTTGGCCGGAGTCAGGGTGAAATCGGAACGAACAAGGGCGCTGCCGGTCGGAAGGACCAGGTTTGCCCTGAGCGCCGCGTCGCCAATCAGGTCAATGTCCCGTTCCGTCATCGCCGTTGATCGCGCCGCTGCCAGGGTCGCAGCATCCAAAGCATCCTGCAATTGCGTCCTCTGGAGGGTGTTCTGGTAGGAATCGACAACGCCGAGAACGAGTGGCGTCATCACGACCATGGAGAGGGCAAAAATGACGGCAACAGCACCATGCTCGCTACGCTGGCCCGACAGGAATTCCTGAAGGCACACACGCAGACGGGCGGGAGGAAGCGGCGGCTTTTTGACCGGCATGAACGTGGTGCCTTGCTCTCGAAATGACGAGGCCAAGGTCGGCAGTCAGCGTAAAACAAACAGCGACTTAAGGGGATTAACTGGGAACTAAGCCTGCCGGGCCTTAACCAGACCTGCTGCCTGCCGACCCGGGCGCGGCGCCTTCGATGTCAACGGCATCTGATACCGGATTGACGCCCGAAGGACTTTGGCGCTCCACTCCCCCGACCGCGCGGGTTGGGAGCCTGTTTCATGACCTCTGAGAACGAACCAAGGCCTGAGCCAGGATCACACTCCGGACGGGAGGGTTACCTCCAGCAATTCCGCGACCTGTTCACCAAGCTCAGGACACGGCAGATGTCCGTCCTGCTCAGCGCAGGCCTGGTCGTCATGGCCTTCAGTGGTGGTCTGCTGACCGCAAGGCACCTGGAACACCGCCCGGCCATGACCGCTGCAGCGGAATCCCGCGGCGCACCCTGGTCACTTTTCGGCAAACCCCGCGGGGCCGATGCTGCGCGCCGGGGCATGCCCAGGCCGGAAGGCTTTGCGGTCTGGCGGTCCCGGATAGACTCTTCGAAGGCCGAACCCCTTGCCTGTGTCGAGATGACCACGGCCCTGGATCCCGGAAGGGCCTATGGCGATTATGTACTTGTTTCCCCCGATCTCGGGCATCCTCCGGCAGTAACCGTGCAGGGATCTGAAATATGTGTCGGCGGCATAGGATTCAGGGACCGTCGCATCACCCTGTTGAAAGGCCTGACTGACAAGAAGGGGGACGCCCTGGCAACCAATGCCGATGTCGATTTCACCTTCGGGGAGAAATCCCCCTATGTGGGTTTTGCCGGCAGCGGCGTGATCCTGCCCCGGGAAGACTCTGACGGAATCGGAATTGAAACCGTGAACGTCACCAAGCTGCATATCGAAGTCTGGCGGGTCGTCGACCGCAATCTTGTCCGAAAGAATATCAGCGCCCCCGATCCGACCCCGGAAGGGGAATACACCTATGATGCGGGCGATGATGGAGCCGACGACGTCGGTCGTGTGGTCTGGAAAGGCGACATCGCGGTCAATGCGGCCGGCGAAGGTGCCAGGGCGACAACGGTCTTCCCGCTCGGCGCGGTCCTGAAAGACATGAAACCCGGCGGCTATGTCATCAAGGCAAGGGATGCATCCGGCGGACGGCCGAGTGGCACCGACAACGCTTATGACCCGAACCCGCCGGCTCAGGCCCGGCGCTGGGTCATGTTTACAGACATGGCCCTGTCCGCCTATGGCGGCTCTGACGCCCTGGACGTGGTTGTGCGATCCCTGAAAACAGCAAAAGTCCTTCCCGGGGTCTCCCTGACCCTGGTCGCGCGAAACGGTGAAGACCTGGCGACCGGCAAGGCCGATGCTTCCGGCCGGATCCGGTTCGATCATGCCCTTATGGTGGGAGAAGGCCCTGCGGGTGCCAGGATGATCATGGCCTATGGGCCCATGGGCGATCTGGCCATTCTGGACCTCGACCGGGCACCGGTAGACCTCTCCAAACAGTCCACGGGCGGGCGCACCTCCGATAACAGCGTCGGAGGCCGCACATCGGCCAGTCTGGTTGATGCCTATGTCTACAGCGACCGCGGCATATACCGTCCGGGTGAGACCCTGCACCTCAATGCCCTGCTGCGTGACCGGGAGATCAGGGCGGTGAAGGACCGCAAGGGTGCCGTCGTTGTCCTGCGCCCGTCCGGGGTCGAGTTCAGACGTTATCCCTTTACCGGGACCCCGCAGGGCGTTGCGGGTGCGGATGTCGCAATTCCCAAGAGTGCGCCGCGCGGCAGGTGGACCGCCAGGGTCGAGATCGACGGACTGGACAAGCCCGCGGGCCAGATGTCCTTCCAGGTCGAAGACTTTGCCCCCCAGCGCCTGGCCGTCACCGCGACGGGCCAGGCAGAACTGCCGCTCAAGGCCGGCGAAAGCCGCAACATCCAGGTTCAGGCCAGATTCCTGTATGGCGCATCCGGTGCAGGCCTGCAGACCCAGGGCGAAGCCCGGCTGAAGGCCGATCCCGATCCCTTCCCCCAGTTTGATGGCTATGTCTGGGGCGACCAGATTTCGACATTTCAGGAAAAATACCTCGACCTAGGCCAGTCCGTGACCGACGGCGAGGGACGCGCCATTGCGGCACTGAATGCCGCCCAGGCCGGGGATACGGCCCAGCCCCTGATTGCCGCATTCACCACAAGCGTCTTTGAGCCGGGGGGACGGCCGGTGCGGGAAACACTGGATCTCAAGGTCCGGACGAAGCCTGTCTATCTGGGGGTCAAGGTTGACCAGGGTGACTCCAGCGGCGCCGGGGATCCGACCATTGCCCTCAACGTCATCGCCGCAGACACGCTGGGACGTCGTGTCGCCGCCAATGGGGTGAGCTATACCCTGATTGCTGAAAACTGGGATTATGACTGGTTCCAGCAGAATGGACGCTGGCAGTGGCGCCGGACCAATCGCGACGCTGTTGTTCAGCGCGGAAACCTGACCATAGGTCAAGGTCAGCCTGCCCGGATCGCCCGCCGACTGGGCTGGGGCGACTATCGCCTCGAACTGGTCGGTAACGGCGGAGTGAGGACAACCATCCGCTTTGCTTCCGGCTGGGGCGGCACGACCAGTGATATCGCGGCCCCGGATTTTGTCAGGGTCAGCGCCGGAACCAGGCCTTATGCCCAGGGCGAGACTGTGGACGTCACCCTGAAGCCACCCTATGCCGGCGAAGCTCAGATCGCTGTGGCCACGGATCGACTGATTGATTTCAGGACGGTATCGGTCGGCAAGAACGGAACGACGGTCCGCCTGAAGACGGATGCCAGTTGGGGCGGCGGGGCCTATGTCCTGGTCAGTGTCATCCAGCCCCGTGACCCGGTGGCCTCGCCAAGGCCCAAGCGGGCACTTGGTCTCATCTATGTGCCTCTTGAACCCCAGGGCCGTAAGCTGACGGTTGCACTCGATACACCGGAAAAGCTGAACTCAAGGGCGACCCTTGATGTCCCCGTGACCATCCGGGGTGCCGGGTTTGGCGGAAAGGCCCGGGTCACCCTCGCCGCCGTGGACGAAGGCGTTCTCCAACTGACGAAGTTCAGCAGCCCGGATCCCCTCAAATGGTATTTCGGGAAAAAGGCGCTGACTGTCGACTACCGTGACGACTATGGCCGCATTCTTGATCCCAACCTCGGGGCCCCGGCCAATGTCAGTTTCGGGGGCGATGAGGTTGGCGGCGAAGGCCTGACCACGACACCGATCAAGACGGTAGCCCTCTGGTCTGGAACCGTCGAAACCGGCCCTGACGGGAAAGCGGTCATCCATCTGCCGGCGGCCGATTTCAATGGAGAACTGCGTCTGATGGCGGTGGCTTGGACCGATACGGCCGTGGGGGCAACCTCGAAACCCGTCACCGTCCGGGAAGCCCTGGTAGCCGATCTCTCCCTGCCGCGTTTCCTGGCACCTGGCGACAAGGCAGTCGCGACCCTGGAACTGCACAATCTGGAAGGCAGGGCTGGAAGCTATCTGGCTGAACTGACGTCTGGCGGGGGCATCATGGCACCGTTCAAACGGGCCTTTCAGCTGGCCCTTGGCCAGAGGATCGCCGAGCGGATACCCTTCAATGCGCCCAACCATACAGGGATCGGCGAGGTTGGCTTCAGGGTCTCCGGACCAGCTTTCAGCACAGGCAAGACCTATTCCCTGCAGACCCGCCTCGGATGGGGCCCGATCACCCGCACCACCACCGAACTGCAGAAGGCCGGAGAAACCTACACCCCCAATGCAGCCCTCATGTCGGGCATGGCAGCCGGGGATGTTTCACTGCAGGTCAGCTATTCGCCCTTCCGCGGCTTTGACCCCGGTCCGATAGCCATGGCCCTGTCGCGCTATCCATATGGCTGCACCGAACAGACGGTTTCGACGGCCTATCCCTTGCTCTTTGCCACGGAGGTTTCGTCCGATCCGAAGCTCAAACGCACCTCGGCCGCTCTGGCTGGGGCCATAGGCAAGCTGCTGGACCGTCAGACCCTGGACGGTGCCTTTGGTCTCTGGCGGGTTGGCGATGGCCAGGCAGACGCCTGGCTGGGTGCCTATGCCACAGACTTCATCATCTCTGCACAGAAGGCTGGACTGCCGGTTCCGCAGGACGCTGTCGACCGGGCCTTGGGTGCCATGCGCCAGATTTCCCGCCCGGATGGCTGGAGCTCCGTAGCCTACCGCCTGGATTATCCGGCAAACTGGTCGGGATCCCCGGAAGCCTCAAAGAAGGCCACCATAGCCATGCGGTCCAGGGCATCCGCCTATGCCCTTTATGTGCTGGCCAAGGCCGGCCGCGGCGATCTGGCCCGTCTGCGCTGGTGGCATGACATCCAGCTGAAGTCCGAAGCCTCCCCCCTTGCCAAGGCCCAGATCGGTGCCGGTCTTTCCATGATGGGCGACCATGCCCGCGGGCGGTCTGCCCTGAAACAGGCCATAGCCGCCCTGGGCTATCGTCAGGAGGACGACTGGTATCAGAGCCCCCTCCGGGACCTCGCCGCCATTATCGCCCTGGCCTACGAGTCCGGTGAGGTCGACATCGCCCGGGGCCTGCAAGCCCGCCTGGAAAACGCCGTCAAGGACCCTGACGCCCTCAATACCCAGGAGCAGGCCCGCTTGCTCCAGGCCGCCCACTACATGCTGGCCGTGGCCGGGCCCTTGAAGGTGACCGCCCAGGGTGCCTACCCGGCACCTGGCGCCACCACAGCACCCAGATGGACGGTCGGTCGACTGGCCCAGGCCCACTTCGTCAATGCGGGTGGACCCGTCTGGCGGATGATCACGGTCACCGGGACGCCCCTCGTCCCGCCCGCCACGGCGCAGAATGGTCTGGTCCTGTCCAAGCGTCTGTTCAGCTTCAGTGGCAGTGCCGTGGACCCTGCCCGGATCCGTCAAGGAGACCGGATCATCATCCAGGTCAGCGGGCGGTCCGGACAGGGTCGCAGCATGGCTCTGGTTGTCGATGATCCGCTCCCGGCCGGATTCGAAATCGAGACCGTGCTGGGTCCCGACGATGCCCAGGGCGGGCCCTTCCGTTTCCTTGGCACCCTGACCCCGGCCAATGTCCAGGAAAGCCGCGATGACCGCTATGTGGCGGCCATGTCACTGACCGGGCATGCCGGATTCAGCTTTGCCTATGTTGCCAGAGCCGTGACACCAGGCGACTTCCTGCTGCCCGGCGCAGAGGCCCGGGACATGTATCGACCAGGTGTCAATGCGCGGACGGCTCCAGGACGGACGGCAATTGCTCCAGGTGCCTGACAGGAAGACCAGGCACCGTCGCCTTGTCTTCGGTCTCCTGCTCCTGATGGTGCTGGAGACCGCGGTCTTTGCCCTGGACGCGACCTTTCCGCCAAACATGACCCGGGCCGTTCACTCCTCACCTGTCGCCCTGGACCGGCGGGGCGCCTGGTTGCGCGCCCTGCCGGTCGAAGATGGACGTTGGAGGATCAGGGCCGATCTGGAGCGGACGGATCCAGCCTTCCTGAAAAACCTGATCCGGATGGAGGACGCGAGATTCTGGGTCCACCCCGGCATTGACCCCCTGTCCGTCCTGAGGGCGACAGCTTCAGCGGTTATCCACGGCCGGCCGACCTCCGGCGCATCGACCCTGACAATGCAGACCGCGCGACTTCTGCAAGCCCATCCACGGACCTTCGGGGCCAAGATTATGGAAATGATCCGTGCACTGCAGATCGAGGCCAGACTTTCCAAAAGACAGATCCTTGCCCTCTACCTCACCCTGACACCCTATGGGGGCAATCTGGAAGGGGTGCGGGCCGCAAGCCTGTCCTATTTCGGTCATGAGCCCCAGACCCTGACCATGGGCGAACAGGCCCTGCTCATCGCCCTGCCACAGTCGCCCGAGATGCGGCGACCAGACCGCAAACCTGAAACAGCCCGCCGCGCCAGGCGGGCCGTCCTCGACAGACTTGTGCGATCGGGCGCGATTTCCCGGATCGAATCCGTGGAGGCAGACAATGAGCCCCTCCCCCTCCGGTCAGCCTTTCCGGCGCTTGCCTGGCATGCTTCAGGCCAGTTGGCGCGTCAGGCGCCTGTAAGCCAGGCGTCGATCGTCACGACCCTGGACGCTGCCCTGCAGACCCGGCTGGAACCCCTCGCCGCGAGGGTCGCCGCAGAGCAGGGGGCAGAAGATACGGCGGCAATCCTCGTGGTCGAGATTCCCAATCGCGCCGTGCGGGCTGCCGTTGCATCGGGGGGCCTGGACCGGCCCGGGGGCTGGATCGACATGACACTGGCCATCCGGTCTCCTGGCTCAACCCTCAAACCCTTCATCTACGGCATGGCCTTTGACGAGGGTTTGGCCGCACCGGACACAATTCTCGAGGATGCCCCGAAGCGGTTTGGCGACTACCAGCCCGAGAATTTCGACCGCACCTTTCACGGCAAGGTCACGGCTCGGGAAGCTCTGACCCATTCCCTCAACATGCCCGCGGTGGAGCTCCTCCAGAAAGTCGATCCAGCTGCTTTCGAAGCGCGACTCGCCGGGGCTGGCGTTACCCTGGTCCGGCCGGCCAAGGCCACCCGCATGCCGGGCCTGGCCCTGGCCCTGGGGGGCGCAGGGCTCAGTCTGAGGGACCTTGCGGGCCTCTACGCCGCCCTGGGCGATGGTGGCATGGCCAAGCCGCTGGCCTGGACAGAAGCCGAGGCTGGCAGGCGCCCTGGCCAGGGCGGTCACCGGCTTTTGCGCCGGCAGGCCGCGCAGCAGGTCCTTGATATCCTGCGCGAGACCCCGCCCCCCGCCGGGGTAACGGCCAGTGCCCTGACCCGGGGCCGACCGCTGATGGCCTTCAAGACCGGGACCTCCTATGGCTTCCGAGATGCCGTAGCCGCCGGGGTGGTCGGACGTTATGTCATTGTCGTCTGGACAGGCCGTGCTGATGGGGGCGCGAGGGGGGGACTGACCGGCCGGGACGCAGCCCTCCCCCTGCTTTTCGAAACCGCCGACCTGCTCGATGCTCCGCCGTCTGCTCCGCGCGCCATCGCCTTGAAGAAAGCCCCGGAAAGCCTGGTTTCCCTGGAAAAATCCGAAGACGGACCTCACCTGATCTTTCCCCCCGATGGGGCCACGGTCCGGGTGGAGGCCTTTGGTCCGAGGACGCGGGGTCTGGTGCTGGCAGCCAGTGGCACAGACCTGTCCTGGTATGTCGAAGGCCGCCCCCTGCCCCGTGACCCGGTCAGTCATCGTGCCATCTGGCGACCCGACGGCCCGGGATTTTACCAGCTCAACCTCGTCGACGGTCAGGGCCGAAGGGCCAGCGCCCGTGTGCGTTTGATCGGAGAGCCTCAGCGACCTTGACGTCAGGCCGACACCGTCTTCGGTTCCATGATCAGCCACGGAGTCGGGCCGGATCTCCATTCCCAGGTCGCCAGCAGATGATCCAGCGGGGCCAGTTCCCGGAACCATTCGGGAAGCTCGACGGCCTTGAGCTTGGCATCCACCCGAACGATATCATGGGTGGTTTCGAAGCGATCGATCAGGGTCTGCATGGCCCCCTTGGTAAACATGTCGTGGGTCTCGACAATGATCCGCATACCGGCCAGGGCCGGGCTGAGATCGGGCTGGAGGATATCCAGTTCCGCACCTTCAGTGTCGACCATCACCAGACAGCTCTTCCCCTTGAAGGCTTCAAAACCGTCCGGCTCAAACCGTTCCCCGATGATGACACGGCCAGACACGTCATTGCGGTTCGCCAGCTCACGGCAGGCGGCCTGGGCAACCCTGGAAATGTCATAGGCATGAACCGTAACATCCGGGAGCAGTCTCGCCAGACCCACCGCATAATAGCCCTCGGCACAGCCGATATCGATGACACAGTCCAGGCCACTGGCAGTCAGACGTTCGAAATACGGATGTAACTCGTTCTCGTATGACCCGATCAGCCTCGGAATGAGCGCACCCTCGGTCGCCGATTCCACATATTTCATCCCCGCAAAGGGGCCTTGCATGATTACGGCACCGTGTCGGGCGATATAGGTGTTGGCAATGACCGTCGATCGCCACCTCGCCAGCAGCCTGAGGGCAGAGGTCAGCTGGGCATGGGTGTCGAAGGGCTGACCCTCTGTGACCCACTTCGTCAGCACGTTCGCAGATAGCTGTGTGATGTTCATCTCAGACCCTGTTCTTGCTCTAGTGCCCGCGCGCCAGCGGCAGATATTCGACGTCTGCACCTGCTTGCAGGGCCGGCGCATTGACGGGACGGCAGACGAGGGCGTTGGCCGCCGCAAAGACCGTCACCAGCGATGAATCCTGGTCTGCGTAGATTTCAACCCTTGTTCCCTCATCGGTCTCATGGACGCGGGCACGCATCCAGTGCTCCCGGGTGCCGTTCTCAGCCAGGGGCGCATCCAGCCTGGCCCGACGGGTAAAAGCCTGCGACGGGAGCCCCTGAAAGGCCTCGATGATCGGCCGCAGGAACAGCTCGGCGCAGACAAAGGCCGAGGCCGGATTTCCGGGAAGGCCCAGCATCCGGCGGCCATCGCCCAGCACCCCGAAAAAGGTCGGCTTGCCGGGACGAACAGCGACGCTCTCTACCCGCAGGGAGAGTCCCAGGTCGCGGGCCGCCTTACGAACCAGATCATGGTCCCCGACCGAGGCCCCGCCCACAGTGACGATCAGGTCCGCATCGGCACCCCTGAGCGCCGCAATGACGTCGTCCAGCCGGTCCCGAATCCCGGTCAGCCGGGTCACCTCACCGCCCCAGGCTTCCACCATGGCCTGCAGGGCCGGGCTGCCGGAATCATAGATCTGGAATGGACCGGGAACAGACGGTGCTTCGACGATCTCTTCGCCCGTGGACAGGATGGCAATCCTTGGCCGCCTGTGGACACTGACATCGGCACGCCCCGCCGAGGCACAGAGGGACAGCCGCCAGGGATCAATCCTGATGCCTGGCGCCAGCAGGGTCTGCCCGGTCTGAAAATCGCGGCCTGCGTGGCGGATATTGTCGCCGACCGGGGCTGCAGGAACCCTGACCTGTTCGCCGTCCCGGACCGCATCCTCCTGGATGACAACAGCGTCCGCCCCTTCGGGCAGGGCAGCGCCGGTGAAAATCCGCACCGCCTGTCCCGCGCCCAGCACACCTTCAAACCCATGCCCGGCAGCGCTCTCCCCGATAATGGTCAGGTCTCCGGGTGTATCGGCTGCGCGAACCGCCCAACCGTCCATGGCGGAATTGGCGAAGGGCGGCTGATGGCGCAGGGCGGCTACAGGGGCGGCCAGGACCCGGCCGATCGCCCGGGCCAGGGAAACGTGCTCTGTGTCCAGGGGTTTGACTTCACCAACCATGGCTGCCCGCGCCGCCTCGACCGTCATCAGCTTCATGGGCGGATCCAGTCGCCAGACTTGCCGCCGGACTTTTCCATCAGGCGGACGCCCTCGATGGTCATGGCCTTGTCGGCCGCTTTCAGCATGTCATAGACCGTCAGGCAGGCGACCGAGACCGCTGTCAGGGCCTCCATCTCGACCCCGGTCTGGCCTGAGGTCTTGACCCGCGCGCTCACTGCCAGACCGC
>CAIYSH010000012.1 GCA_903928755.1 uncultured Alphaproteobacteria bacterium
ATGGTCCTGGCCCTGGTCTTTGGACTGGCCCTGATGTGGATTGACGCGACCCAGATGCGTGGCGGCTGGGGCTATCTCGCCAGGCCCTGGATGATCGCCAAGCTCTCGGGCGTGGTTTTCCTGATCGGCTGGCACCACTTCCTCGGGGCATCCCGGAAGAAATTCGTGGCCGGAACCAATACCCGCAGCTCGAAATTCTGGCGCGCGACCAATGAGCTGCCCTTCATTGCGGCGATCATCATGGTCCTGGCGGTGACAACCGAATTTGGCGGTTAGTCTGCGCCTGGGCAGAACGGAAAAAGCTCCCGAACAGGGTTCAGGAGCCTTTCAGTTTTCGCAGCTTGGAATGTGTCAGCCCTTTATGGGCCACTCACTGTCCGCTTCAGACGGTGATGTCGAGATTACCACCCAGGGCCGGGTCGTTGGAAATCGGGGCGGTTGTCGGGTCGACAGAACCGACATCTTCCGGAGCCATCTGGGCAGCCGACGAAGCTGACTGGGCCATGATTTCATCGATTGTGGGGTTAAGGCTCGGGATCCCGTAACCGGCGAGGGGGCTTGCAGCTGAAATGCTTAGGGCCATGGAATTCTCCTGTCTTCTGACGTTGTGCAGCCGGTTTTAGCCCATTGAACTTAAGGCTCTGTTAGGACTTAGGGCTAAGAGCCGTTCACCAAGACTCAATCGATCTTGACGGAGAGGGCGGCATATGGTTTCGCTCGACCCTGCGTCGCTTGTCGGCGCACCCCGCCTTTCTTCCGGACCGCGCGCTCCCGACCGAGCCAGACGCAGTCCGGCCCCAGAACACCCGGACGCTTGACGTCCAAGACCAGTTCAAACGCCCGGGCTTGAGGTCCTGCCTCAGGTCGTGGGCCTGTATGCAAGAGTAGGCAAGATGGAAGACGAAACCGCCGGAGAAGTCGTGGAAACAGTGATCGAGCCGGTCATTGAAAGTCAGGTCGCAGAGACCGTTCAGGATGGCGACGAGGACGAACCTTCAGAGGTGTCTGCCGCCATTGCCGCCATGGGTCTGACACGGATGTCCCTTCAGGAACTGAAGGACAAGTCGCCGGCCGATCTGTTGGCCTTTGCCGAAACCCTCGAGATCGAGAACGCCAATTCCATGCGCAAGCAGGATATGATGTTTGCGATCCTGAAGGTCCTGGCCGAGGAGGGCGTCGAGATCTCCGGTTCGGGCACCCTGGAAGTTGTCCAGGACGGTTTTGGTTTCCTGCGGTCACCGGAAGCCAATTATCTGCCAGGTCCGGATGATATCTATGTCAGCCCGTCCCAGATCCGTAAATTCGGTCTGCGGACCGGCGATACCGTCGATGGCGCTGTCCGGGCACCCCGGGAAGGGGAGCGTTATTTCGCCCTGGTCAAGGTGGACCTGACCAATTTCGAGAATCCGGAAAATGTCCGGCACAAGGTGCTGTTTGACAATCTGACCCCGCTCTATCCGGATGAGCGGCTGAAGATGGAACTTGATGATCCGACGGTGAAGGACCGCTCCGGCCGGGTGATCGACATTGTCGCCCCGCTTGGCAAGGGCCAGCGCTGCCTGATTACCGCCCCGCCGCGGGTCGGCAAGACCGTGATGCTGCAGAACATCGCCAAGTCCATCGAGACCAATCATCCGGAGATCTATCTGATCGTCCTGCTGATTGACGAGCGCCCGGAAGAAGTGACGGACATGCGCCGTACGGTGCGGGGCGAGGTTGTCAGCTCAACCTTTGATGAACCGGCCACGCGGCACGTGCAAGTTGCTGAAATGGTTATAGAAAAAGCC
>CAIYSH010000013.1 GCA_903928755.1 uncultured Alphaproteobacteria bacterium
CAGCTCGGCGCAAACCGGCTTGCAAGCGCACGACACCTATGCCGCCCTGGGCAAGGGATCACTCTAGGGATTACGGGGTGCCATGCAGATCGGGCGATCGCCAATGCGGTCGCCCAGCAGGCTGCCATCCCGTGCAGCAGATCTGCGAGCGTGATCAAGGGCCCGGTTCTCTGCCGGTGGCTTGATGCCCGCCGGACAGATGGCAACATCCACCCTCTGGCCTTCGGGGCAATGACAGTAGTATTCCCGGTCATCCAGCCGGCTGCCCGGAACCAAGCAGACCACAGGCAGGGTCCCCCCCGAAACATCAAGGCAGACCTGGGTCTGGGTTGGTCGGGACAAGGTTCCTGCAAAGGCCGAACCCGCCAGGGCCAGACTGAACAGGGAGGGCAAAGCTTTCATGTGCCGCTCCGCGAGGACGATCATCCCCTGAAACCTATCATGCGGCTGGCGGGACGCAGAACTGAAATAAGGTGACCTGTTCACCATGTTCGATGGCGAAGGATTTACTGCGGTCAGGACAGTCTGGACATCGGAGAACACGCTCATGAACCCGATTTCGACCGCCCAGTACGGGCTATTCGCCGCCAGTCAGCGTTTTGAGGCCTCAGCCCAGCGCACGGCCATGGCCGGCAACCCCAATGCGGACATTGATCTTGCCGTTGAAGCCGTCGAACAGATTTCGGCCTCAAATGCCTTCAAGGCCAATATCGCCGTGATCAAGACAGCTGACGACATGCAGCAAACCCTGCTGGATATCCTGGCCTGACCTGCAAAGGCCCTAACAGGGCCGCTCGACCGCAAGGGCCAGGCAACGGCCGTCCACATCCTCCGGCGGTTCAAGTCCCCACGCTGCCGCCAGGGTCGGCGCGATGTCCACGGTCTCCACAGGCAGGAACCGCGCGTCTGCCTTCACGCCCGGCCACCAGAACAGCATGGGCACCCGACGATCATAATCCCAGGGTGAGCCGTGGCTGGACACCAGAACCCCGGGCATGGGCGGAGAGAGGGTCGACTGTGGTCTGACGGCCGCCAGCACATCGGGTGAGCGACCGGCATAGGTGCTGAGGGAAAACCGCTCCTTCAGGGTCAGTTCATCGGGCGGAATGCCCTGCCGGACAGGACTTGCCAGCAGATCCTTCTGAGTGAAGGCCCCGGCAATTTCCGGTTGGGCGGACAGGATCCGGGCTGCAGCATCGGCCACCCTGTCCTTGTCGGCATCCGGGACACCTACCACTTCGGATTCTTCCACGGATCCGCTGAGCGGTGCGATCTTCAGGCCAAGCTCGGTCATCAGGGCGGCATTCACCCGGGCCATGACCGTGGCTGAAACGACCCGTTTGGCCATGGGAAAGCCTTCGGCCTGCAGGCGTTCGGTGAAGTCTGACCCGCCATGGTCGGCGCTGAGGACAACCATGTAGGGCACCTTCAGCCGGTCCACATCGGCCAGCAGGCGTCCGATGGTTTCATCCAGTCGGTGCATCTGCTCGCACATTTCCGGGCCTCGGGTGCCGTAACGATGTCCGACAAAATCCGTAGCCGAGAAACTCACCGCCAACAGATCAGGCGCTGGCCCCTTGCCCAGCCCGTAGGCGCGGATGAGACGACGCGCCGCCTCGCCCGTCATTTCGTCGGCCATGGGCGAAGCGGCCACCTGGGATTTGATGACCACCGGGTCATCGGATTCGCCCCAGCCCGTGGGTGGCAGCCGGGAGTCAAAAGCCTTGCCATTCACCGTCCAGCTGGCGGCCCTGGCCTTGCAGTCGCCGTGCAGGTAGGTCCACTTGGGACGCCGGGTCCAGACTGGTGCCAGCTCTGCATTGTAGGCCGCGACCGGGGCAAGGGCCTTACCGGGGTCGGCACCTGGCGCCATGAAGGTCGAAAATCCCTTGCCCTCCACAAGCCAGAAGACCCCGTCAGCCCTGTGCCCGGCCATGGTAATGGCGGCGCGATCCTTGGCCGAGACGGCCACGACGCGACTTTCCGGCGAGGCTGACTTCAACCAATCCCCAAGAGTGGTCGCCAACAGCCGCCCTGGCCCCACAGAAGGTGCCTTTGGATCGTGCGCCAGAACCGTCGACGGATCATTCACGCAATAGACCGGTTTGCCGGTGACCTCGTCCCTGTAGGCATTGGCAACAATACCCGTCTTGTTGGGGTGCTTGCCTGTCAGCAGGGTCGAGTGACCGGGACAGGTCTCGGTCGAGGCATGGGTCTGATAGCCACTGGTATAGATCACCCCCTGCGACAACCGCCCCAGTCCGGAGACATACTGACTGCGCCAGTCATCATAGAGATTGGCGCTGAACTGATCGACGCTGAGAGCAATTATCAGTTTGGGTCTGACCGCCTCTGCCCGGGCCAGGGGGCTGATCGACAGGGCCAGGAGGCTGAGGGCGGCTAGGGCAGATCGCGACATGAAACCTCAGGAATCCCGGGACGACGAATTGGATCAAGGCTAGAGATAGGAGATAGGCCAAACAAGCGAAGGTTTGGCAACAGTCACCCACGGAACCCGCACGCCATGGTCACACGGCCCCTCTTCGTCACCCAGGTCTATGAGGCCTCGATTGCCGCCGAACGCGGATTTGATGCTTTTCGCAGCGAATTGGCCGAAGCCTGTGCCATGTTGGCCGCAGAAGACCGTGCCGGGCGCGCCTGGTGCAAGGCCAACGCCTATGGGGGCTATACCTCCTATGCCTCGCTAAATGACCTGCCCCAGCGGGCCAGCGTATTCGGAGCGCTCAAGACCCGACTGGACCGGCACGTGGCGGCCTTTGCCAAAGACCTGCAGCTCGACCTCGGAGGCGGTCGGCTGAAGCTGGACAGCCTGTGGGTCAATGTTCTCAAGCCTGGCGCCGCCCACTCAGGTCACATCCACCCCCACAGCGTGATTTCCGGCACCATCTATGTGGAAACCCCGCCTGGTGCCGGCGCGCTCAAGCTGGAAGATCCTCGCCTGCCCCTGATGATGGCCGCCCCGCCACGTCAGGACGACTGTGACGAGACCGCAAGGACCTTCGTCTATCTGAAACCCTCTCCCGGCACGGTTTTCCTCTGGGAAAGCTGGCTCCGTCACGAGGTCATCGCCAATGCGGCAAAGACCGATCGGGTATCGGTGAGCTTCAACTACGCCTGGCGGTAAGGGGCAGGAGGCATCCCCGGAACCGGGGTTTCAATCGCCCGACCTGCGGTCATCTCTTGCCATCAGACGTCGATTGGGGTGTTAACGCCAGCCAACAGAGTAAAAACAGGAAGGACACGCGCCATGTCAGACAGCCGGAATCCCGAGACCATCGCCCTG
>CAIYSH010000014.1 GCA_903928755.1 uncultured Alphaproteobacteria bacterium
CGCCCTCGACCATGACCGTGCCGGCATAGGCCCTCGCCATGGAAAGGTTGGGGGCATTGGGACTGGGATTGACCCAGGCGCGCTCGCCCAGGGGCCAGCCAAAGCCGGGGCCTGTGTCTGGCGTCCAGCCCTCCATGGTGATGACGCGATATTCGAGATTGAGGTTCAGGGTCTTGATGAACCAGCCGCCCAGCTCGCCAAGGGTCAGGCCATGGCGCATGGGCATGGGCCCAGCGCCCACAAAGCTCTCCCAGCCCGCGCGCAGGCTAAGGCCTTCGACCGGCCGACCTGCGGGGTTAGGACGGTCGAGAACCCAGACCGCCTTGCCATGCTGGGCGGCGGCCTCAAGCACGTACCTGAGGGTGGTGATGAAGGTGTAGATCCGGCAACCGAGGTCCTGAAGGTCGACGAGCAGGACGTCGAAACTGTCCATCATGGCGTCGGTCGGACGGCGCACCTCGCCATAGAGGCTGAAGATCGGGATGCCGTGGGCCGGGTCGATGAAGTCGGGGGACTCCACCATATTGTCCTGCTTGTCGCCCCGCAGGCCGTGCTGCGGGCCAAAGGCCGAGGTCAGATTGACCTGAAGGGCCGACAGGGCGTCAATAGCGTGGGTGAGGTCTGCGGTGACCGAGGCGGGATGGCCCAACAGGGCCACGCGGCGGCCGCCAAGTTCGGCCCGGAGCTCACTGTCCCGACAGAAACGATCAAGACCGAATTTCATGGGTCAGCCTCCAGACAAGGTCAGGGCAAAGGATAGCGGATGATGAAAGTCGGGCTTTCCCGCAGGATGCGTCACCGACCAGTAGGAGCAGGTCCCATCCACGGATTCGACCACAGCGCACAGGGCAAGACGCCAGTCGGAATCGGCCAGGTGCGGCAGGCTCAACCTGGTCGTCAGGGTCAGGGTATCCGGCTCCAGAACGACTGAAAGTTCAGGGATGGTGTCCGCCGGGACCATGCCCTTGCGATAGTCGTCAAAACGGTAGCTGGCCCATCGGGTCGACGGCGAAAAATTGAACTCCAGATAACCGGACTGACCAGCTTCCTGAACGAACACCTCGAAACAGGTATGTCGCCAGAGCTCGTCCGCGCGCGCCGGACCTGCGACTTCCGGCAGGCAAAGATCCGGGGTCATCCCTTGGGCACGATATGTCAGCTCAAGACGCCCCCCCGGCGATCGGTTCAGGGTCACATCAATAGTGGAAACCGGCAGGCCGGGGGTCTGGACGAACGGCAGGAGCGCACAATGCATGACCTTGACTGCCATGACCCCCGCCGGTTAGCTAGACCCATGTTCGTCCTGCGGCCCCTCTTCTGCCTGTATTACGCCCGCTCCTAAGAGCGGCGCGGACGAACCCTTGCGCCCCCTTCTCAAAGGTCGGCGCCGCTGAATTTTCCAGGCTGCCGGCCCCTTCCCTGCCGGAGACCTGAACATGCCCCTCGAAATTGCGCCCTCTGCCGTGTTAGAGCCCGCGCCAACTGTTCCAGAGCCAGACCCCATGTCCGTCGACACCGAATTCAAATCCGACCTTCTGCGCACGATGCAGGCGCGCGGCTACATCCATCAGATCACCCATCCGGTGGAGCTGGACGAAGCCGCCTCCACCGGGACCGTCACCGGCTATATCGGGTTCGATGCCACGGCATCCAGCCTGCACGTGGGCAGCCTCATTCAGATCATGATGCTGCGCCGCCTGCAGCAGGCCGGCCACAAGCCCATCGTGCTCATGGGCGGCGGCACCACCAAGGTCGGCGACCCCACAGACAAGGACCAGTCACGCCCCCTGCTCAGCGAGGCTCAGATCCAGTCGAACATCGACTCCATCCAGGCGGTGTTTGCCAAGTTCCTGACCTTTGGCGACGGGCCGACCGATGCGGTCATGGTCAATAATGCCGACTGGCTGGACAAGCTGGGATACGTCCAGTTCCTGCGGGAGTTCGGGGTCCACTTCACCATCAACCGGATGCTGAGCTTCGAGAGCGTCAAGCTGCGCCTTGAGCGCGAACAGCCCATGACCTTCCTTGAGTTCAACTACATGCTCATGCAGGCCACCGACTTCCTGGAGCTGGAGCGCAATTTCGGCTGCGTCCTGCAGATGGGCGGCTCGGACCAGTGGGGGAATATCCTGAACGGGGTCGAGCTGATCCGTCGGGTCGACCAGAAACCCTCCTTCGGCCTGACCACACCCCTGCTCTCTACCGCTTCCGGCCAGAAGATGGGCAAGACCGTTGGCGGAGCCGTCTGGCTGAACGCCGACATGCGCAGCCCCTATGACTACTGGCAGTTCTGGCGGAACACCGAAGACGCCGACGTCGGGCGCTTCATGCGCCTGTTCACCGACCTGCCCCTGGAAGAAGTCGCCAGGTATGAGGCCATGGAAGGCGCGGCGATCAATGACGCCAAGAAGGTGCTGGCCAATGAAGCCACCCGCATGCTGCACGGCCAGGCCGCCGCGGACGCTGCGGCTGAAGCCGCACGGGTTGCCTTCGAGGTCGGCAGCGTCTCGGCCGACATGCCGACCCTCGAGGTCGCCGCTGCTGATCTCGAAGCTGGCATTGTGCTGGCGGCCCTGGCTGTGGATGCAGGACTGGCGACGTCCCGCGGCGAGGCCCGGCGCCTGGCCCAGGGCGGCGGACTGCGGATCAATGATCTGGCCGAAGTCGATGGTGCCAGGATCATTTCCAGAGGCGATCTGGTGGACGGCGTCATCAAGCTGGCCGCGGGCAAGAAAAAGCTCGTCCTGATCAAACCTGTTTAGGAGCAGAACCCCATGAGCGACTTCTCGATCGGCCAGCCGGCCCCCGCCTTCACGGTCGCAGGACCGGACGGCGATCTGACCCTGGCCAGCTTCAGCGGCAAGGGCCTTGTCCTCTACTTCTATCCCAAGGACGACACCCCGGGCTGCACCAAAGAAGCCCAGGGGTTTTCCGAAATGGCCGCAGAATTCGAAAAGGCCGGTGTGGCGCTCCTGGGCGTATCCAAGGACAGCATTGCCAGTCACGTCAAATTCACAAAGAAATACGAGCTCGCATTTCCCTTGGGATCCGATCCCGAAGGCAGGACCATCGAGGCCTATGGGGCTTGGGTGGAGAAATCCATGTACGGCCGTCAGTATATGGGCATAGACCGCTCGACCTTCCTGATCGACAGATCTGGAAAGCTTGTCAGGGTATGGCGCAAGGTGAAGGTGCCGGGGCATGCTGCAGAAGTTTTCAAGGCCGCCCAGGAGATGTGACCTCCTGTCGGCGCAACAGGCAGATGACTTGCCATAGAAGACTGAAATACGGTCTGGGCCTGGCTGGATTTCGCCAGATAGGATTTATGGCTAACCCAGCGTAAACTACCATAGGTTTAAAAAAACCGGCACCCACCCGATTCAGCCTTGCCTAATTCCAGAGCTTCGTAACATATCCCGAAGAACCTGGGTCTCCAGCGAGTGCAGTGAGCATGACACAGTTTGAGCGCCTGCGCGGGCTTATCGCCGCCGTATTTCCGGAACGTCATATCTATATCCGTGCCGAAGGCGTCATGCGCGGCTTTGTCCTGACCACAGGAAACCAGACCCTTCTGGCCGGGATTGTTGCGGCCTGTGGGCTCTGGCTGGGAATTTCGACCGCAGCCATGATTGTCGATGCCCTGGCCCCGTCAGGCGCGGACCGGGAACTGGCACAGATGCAGGCCAGATCAGAACGCTGGGTCGCAGACCGTGAAGCGCGGCTGAACAGCGCTGTCGCCCAACTTGATGCGGCAAACGGATCGATTGGATCTCTGGCTGCAACGGTAGAGAAGCGTCACACGGCCCTTGCCATGCTGCTGACCCAATCAAGGGACGAACCGGGACTGGCCCGGGCCCTGACACCGACCCTGCAGGTTGCCAGGTCCACAGTCGAGACAGCAAGCCCGACCCGGCGCATAGAGATTGTCCGCGCCAGTCAGGAAAGACTGATCGTTGCGGCAGACAACTTTGCCAAGGGCCGCGCGGACAGGCTCCGCCTGGCCTTTCGTCTCGCAGGCCTGAGCCCTTCAGACTATACGTCTTCAGCCAGCAGCCTTGGCGGCCCGCTCATCGATGCAAAGGACCCCCGTGCACTGGCTGCAGTCCTCGATGTGGATGAAGACTTCGCACGCCGCATCCAGCACGCTGCAAATACGCTTTCAGAAGCCAAGGCCATGACGACGGCAGCTGCGAAACTTCCCCTGTCCAGACCCACCTCAGACACCGCAAAATCAAGCGGGTTTGGCGTGCGTTTTGATCCCTTCAACGGACGCCCGGCCTTCCATTCCGGTCTGGATTTCACCGGGGGAATAGGCGTGCCGATCTACGCCACGGCCCCCGGGATTGTCGCCTTTACCGGTGTGCGCTCCGGATATGGCAATACGGTCGAAATCGATCACGGTGCCGGGTTCAAGACGCGATATGCTCACATGTCCGGATTTGCGGTGCAGGTCGGGGAGAAAGTCGCGCTTGGCGAACGCATTGGAGCCATGGGCTCTACCGGGCGTTCGACGGGGCCACACCTACATTATGAAGTCTGGGTCAACGGGCGCGCCCAAAATCCGGACCGGTTCCTCAAGGCAGGTGAGTATGTTCAGCAAGCGGCCTCCTAAAGGCGAAATCAAGATGTCAGGCGCGGCCGAAGTCACCCTGCCCGTCGCATCTGCTGCGACAAGCCAAAATTCCGCAAAGCCAAAGCCCAGAGCAGCGTCGCTGCTATCCGAAAACCTCACGGTCGAAGGCAATGTGCTGAGTGATGGCGAGGTCCAGATCGACGGTGTGGTCCGGGGCGATGTCCGTGTTGGCAAACTATCGCTCGGCGAAACCGGCAGTATAGAAGGACAGGTGTTCTCCGACGTCGTTGAAATCCGCGGACGTGTGGTCGGCAGCATTACCGCCAAACAGGTCCGACTTCTGGGCACGGCCCATGTCGAGGGTGACATAACCCACGAGCAACTGGCCATGGACTCCGGAGCCTCATTCCAGGGGCGCAGTCTTAAATTCCAGCGCCCGGTGGCAACGGCGGCAGTCCTGTCC
>CAIYSH010000015.1 GCA_903928755.1 uncultured Alphaproteobacteria bacterium
GAGCGCGTGCTGCGCGCTCCCGGGGGCGATACCTTCGAGGTTGCTGCGATTTACACCGTGTCGGACGCGAAGATCGTCCGCGTCGATTTTGTGAAGTGAGGCCCGTCCCGTGAGCGTTCGTCGCCTAGCCGCAAATCAGCCAGACAGCTTTGCCTTCACCCCCGCGACCCTGAAAGAGGTCAAGGTGTGGATCGCGAAATACCCGGCCGGTCGCCAGCAGTCGGCCGTCATTCCCGTGCTCTGGCTGGTCCAGAAGCAGGAGGGATGGATTTCCGAGCCGGCCCTTCGGGTTGTGGCCGAGACCCTGGGCATGCCTGTCATCCGGGTCTATGAAGTCGCCACCTTCTACACCATGTTCATGCTGGAGCCTGTGGGCAGCCATGCCCTGGTTCAGGTATGCGGCACCACACCGTGCCAGTTGCGCGGGGCGGGCGATTTGCTCTCGGTCTGCCAGAAAAAGTTCGGTAATCGGGACCATCTGAGCGCCGACGGAAAGTTCTACTGGCAGGAAGTCGAGTGCATGGGAGCCTGCTCCAATGCCCCCATGGCGGCGATCAACGACTATTATTACGAAGACCTGACGCCAGAGGCCTTTGAAGCCATCCTTGATGACTTCGCAGCGGGCAAGAAGCCCAAACCGGGCTCCCATATCAAGCGTCAGGGCGCTTCTCCTGAGGGGGGAGCTCTGGTTCTGCTTGATCCCTCGCTCTATGACGGATCCCGAGCCAGGCCGATCAAGTCCCTGCCCAATGCTGAGCCCAAGGCCCGCAAGTCCAAGGCACCTGCGCCATGATCGATCTGGCCAGCTCAAGGGGTCGGCTGGTGGCCCTGATTACCGTAGACGGCGCGGCGACCGTCGTGGCGGGCGTTTCCGCCTATGTGGCTGCGATCCTTCATCAAAACATCTACTGGGCGGTGTTCGGCGCAGCCGTCACCGGCGGGTTTGCAGCCCAAGTCTGGTTCATCGCCGGCCTGAGCCGCGCGAAGCAGGGAGCGTAGAGGATCGTGGTCGGCATACTGGAAGACAAGGACCGGATCTTCACCAACCTCTATGGTCTGCATGACTGGGGTCTTGAGGGGGCAAAGGCGCGCGGCGGCTGGAATGCGACCCGCGACATGCTGACCCAGACACCGGAATGGATCTGCGAGCAGATCAAGGATTCCGGCCTTCGCGGTCGCGGTGGCGGTGGCTTTCCCACAGGTCTCAAGTGGACCTTCATGCCGAAGCAGGAGAGCGAAAGGCCACACTATCTGGTGGTCAACGCCGATGAGTCTGAACCGGGTGCCTGCAAGGACCGCGAAATCATCCGCAATGATCCGCACCTGCTGATCGAAGGCTGCCTGATCGCCAGCTATGCGATCCGGGCCCACACCGCCTATATCTATGTCCGTGGCGAATATGTCTTTGAGCGTGAACGCCTGGAGGCAGCCATCAAACAGGCCTATGAGGCCAGGTTGATCGGCAAGGGCAATGTCCATGGCTGGGACTTTGACCTCTTCGTGCATCATGGGGGCGGCGCCTATATCTGCGGCGACGAAACCGCGCTTATGGAAAGCCTTGAAGGCAAGAAGGGCCAACCCCGCCTGAAGCCGCCATTCCCGGCCGGTGCCGGCATTTATGGCGCGCCGACCACCATCAATAATGTTGAATCGATCGCGGTTGTCGGCTCAATCCTGCGCCGTGGCTCGGGCTGGTTCGCAGGCTTTGGACGACCCAAGAATTCCGGCATCAAGCTGATGGCCGCTTCCGGCCATGTGAACAAGCCCTGCGTGGTCGAGGAGACCATGTCCATTCCCATGCGCAAGCTGATCGAGGATCATTTCGGCGGCGTGCGCGGCGGCTGGGGAAATCTCAAGGCGGTGATTCCCGGCGGCATTTCCATGCGGATGATCCCGGCAGCGGAGGCTGAGGAAGCGCTGATGGATTTCGACGACCTGGCGGCCCGTCGGTCGGGTCTTGGCACCGCCACCATGATCGTCATGGACAAGGACGCTGACCTCGTAAAAGCCATCGCCCGGGCATCGTATTTCTACAAGCATGAGAGCTGCGGCCAATGCACGCCTTGTCGTGAAGGCACGGGCTGGATGTGGCGGATCATGGAGCGCATGGCCAGCGGCGAGGCGGAGATGAAGGAGATCGACATGCTCCTTGACGTCGCCAGCCAGGTGGAGGGCCACACCATCTGCGGTCTCGGCGACGCGGCGGCCTGGCCGATCCAGGGCCTGTTCCGCCACTTCCGTCATGAAGTCGAAGAACGGATCACCAACTATCGCGCGGGCAAACCGCATGTGCAGGGCGCGACCCTGCGTGCGGCGGAGTAGGGCGGATGCCAATAGCCAAGGTCAACGGCGTCGAGGTCGAGTTCGAGCCCGGCATGACGGTTCTGCAGGTTGCGGAACTGGCCGGGGAAGAGATCCCGCGCTTCTGCTATCACGAGCGCCTGTCCATCGCGGGCAATTGCCGTATGTGTCTGGTCGAAGTGAAACCCGGCCCGCCCAAGCCCCAGGCCTCCTGCGCCCTGCCGGCCGCCGAGGGCAATGAGATCTTCACCAACACCCCCATGGTCAAGAAGGCGCGGGAAGGGGTGATGGAGTTCCTGCTGCTGAACCACCCGCTGGACTGCCCGATCTGCGATCAGGGCGGCGAGTGCGACCTGCAGGATCAATCTGTCGGCTATGGCCGTGATGACAGCCGCTATGGCGGCGACAAGCGCGCCGTTGAAGAAAAATCCATGGGACCGCTCATCAAGACGGTCATGACCCGCTGCATCCAGTGCACCCGCTGTGTGCGCTTTGTCACCGAAGTCGCTGGCGTGCCGGAAATCGGCATGACGGGCCGGGGCGAAGATGCC
>CAIYSH010000016.1 GCA_903928755.1 uncultured Alphaproteobacteria bacterium
GCCATATTCGCCAAGGACACGATGCCAAGCTGCGTGCCGCCGGGGCTCATGAGATCGCCTGGTCCTATGCCGAGGTGGCACGGCTGACCTGTCAAATCACCCGATAATCAGGCAGCTGTAGGCTGAATTCAGTCACCAGTGGCGCAAACCTGACCTTCGCCTCCCGCATGACATAGAGGCTCCGCGCGAATGTCAGATTTAGAAGCTCCACTGGAATCAAAGCGTTGCTAGTGGTCTTGTCGAGTCCGACATTGGCTCGGAGGGGCGTATCAATAGGATGCCAATGTTGGACTCAGACCACTAGTACGGAATGGCCTGGCCATCCCAGGCAAAGAACCCTCCGGAATCCCTGACATCAAGTCCTGCCAGCACCTTGAGAAGGGCTTCTGCGGCCACATCGGGAGACATGGTCTTGCCGTCGCTGTTCACGAAGGGCGCGGACAGCGGCGTCTCTACCGTCCCGGGGTGCAGGGCAACACAGATCGACTCCGGGTGGCTGCGGGCCAGCTCTATGGCCAGGGTATGGACGATCTGGTTGAGTGCGGCCTTGGAGGCCCTGTATCCATACCACCCGCCAAGGCGGTTATCTCCGATACTGCCAACCCGCGCCGACAGGACGGCAAACACACTGCGTTCATGACGCGGCAGCAGGGGCAGGACATGCTTGGCGATGATGGCAGGCAATATGGCATTCACTGCGAACAGATGGGCCAGAGCAGCTGAATTCAAGCTCCGCCAGGACTTTTCCGGCGAGGTCAGCGGGTCCCGCAGCACACCATTGGTAACAATGGCGAGCCTCAGTGGCTTGCCACTGGCCTTCAGTTCCAGGGCCAGATCCGAGAGGGCAACCTCATCTGAAGGGTCAATCTGGCGAGACACGATCTTGGGATGCCGGAAGTCCGGGGGGCGGCGGGAAACCGACCACACACTGGAAATTCCAGGGCTTACCGCAAGCCGTTCGGTCAGCGCCCTGCCTATCCCGCCGGCCCCGAAAACCACGGCGATGGAGTTCTCTGACGCCAACGGGCTCAAGGCCGGCAACGGAATTTCATTCCGTGTAACAGAACCGGTTGAATCCCTGGTCATCTGTGCGGACCAGGATATTCCGCCCGAGAGGGTCGCGCGCCCGGGATTGCGAGAGCGTGGCGGTGTCACCCTCTTCTGCCATGGCGGCAAAGCGTCGGTCATTGTCCGCGAGACGTCCGATCACCACCACAACATCGCCGTCTCGATGCGGAACTATGGTGTAGGTCTCAACCTTGCCCGGGCCGGATGCCGCATCCAGTTCAAGCCCGGCAACGGGAGCGTCCGCCACCTTGCCCCGGCGCAGGTCAGGCTGGCTCCAGTCTGCAGGCGAGGTGGAATAGATTCCCGTGGAATATTTGGACAGCATGCCGCCATTGGCACCCACCAGACCGAACTGGCCTGGACGCTGACGCAGGGCCTCAACGGCCTCTGCAATGGCATGCATGGAATAATCGTTCCCGGCCCCCCCGAAAAACGGCAGGCCGCCCGTCAGGGTCAACCCGCGGGGATCATCCGGTGCCAGGCCGAGTCCATCGAGCATGTTGAAGACGGCGATCGGGAAACAGCTGTAGAAATCGAACAGAGCCATTTCCGAAACGGTCTTGCCGGCGAGGCTGAGGGCAAGCTTCGCCGAGGCTATGGACTGCGGACTGGCCGAAAGGTCGGGCCGCTCCATGGGGGTCAGTTCATTGGCGTCGCCCTGGCCATGCAGATAGACCCAGCGGTCTTCTGGAACCCCCATGGCACGGGCTGCCCCGACCGAGCTCAGCAGGACAGCGGCGGCCTGATTGACCTGATCCCGTGCGACCAGCATCCGGGTGAAGGGGTCAGCGACGATGCGGTTGCGTTCGGTCACTTCGATGAGTTCAGCGGCTGAGCGTGCTGTCGGGGCCGCCGAATAGGGGTTTTGCGCCGCAACCTCGGTAAACGGCGCAAAGAGCGCACCCATGTCCCGGGCATAGGCCTCCCGCGTCTTGCCAAGCCGACCGCGTCGCGCATTTTCGAACAGGGCGTAACAGGGAATGGCCCCCCGGATACGGTGCTTGAGAAGTGCAGCCGTGAACATGCCGTCCAGACCGTAACCGCGGTCTTCCAGATCACCGGTCAGGGTCTCCGACCAGTCAGGTGCCTCCCCCTTGGCCTTCAGATGCAGCACGGTCGACATGGCTTCAGATCCGACCAGTAGAACGGTGTCGGCCTGACCTTCTGCAATCGCGGCGCAGAACTCTCCGACCAGCCTCTGCGGGCCCTGTCCGCCGGTAATCTCGAGGATCGCCCTTCTGGGATCTGCGCCAATCCGCCGTGTGACAGATCGGGGAAAATTGTTGGAGGCACCGAAGGGCGGATTTGCCCCCGGCGAGGAAATTTCGAACTGCCGTATGGCAGCCAGGACATCAATGGATGCGGCGAGGTTTCCGCGTCCCCCGGCATCGGCGATGGCAGCCCGGGCGGCTTCTCCCGCCAGGTCCGCCGGCGACAGGGCCCGGTAGTCAGGATCTGTTGGACGCTCAGCGGCCTGACCTACCCCGATGATGACGGGTGTGCGCGCATTTATGGAGGTCATGTGGTGATCCATAGGGCTGATCCTGCAGTTGAACCGACCCTAGATCATGAACGGCTGTCTGCAACAGCCCTAAGATCTGGCATTTTGCAGGGTATCATTCCATCCCTACGGCACCAGGCTACCCAGACACGGCGCCGGGTTACCCAGCCCGTGTAATGCAGGCTCAATGCCGCAATAGGCCTCAAATCATGATTTTTCCTCAGGAAAATAGTAAGCCGAAGAAACGCCAGCTTTGACGGTATCCGAAAATCCGATGCCGATTTCACCGGGCCGCAAGCGAACGGGAAAATCCGACTGCTGCGGGCCTGCAGATAATCATCTGAATGTTCCGCCAGCGCGCAATCGACTATATTTCACTATTGTCTGAAAGTTCCGACCCGAATAAAGCGATACAATATTACGGATCTAGATTTTCCGATCCGGATGGATTCGCGCCTTTTTGAGGCTGTGAAATGGTCAAAGGCTGTATTGAGCCCTTGTCATTGCTAAGAAAGGAGTGCGGTCCTGCTAAAGACATCCTCGACCAAGGCTCCTGACCCCATGGATGTTGCCCTTGGGGTCGCGATCAGAATTCGCCGCCAGTCCATCGGGCTGTCCCAGGACGCACTCGCCAATAAATGCGGCGTAAGTTTCCAGCAGATCCAGAAATATGAAAACGGCTCCAACCGCATCTCCTTCTCTCGACTGGTTCAGATCGCAAAGGCCCTGCAATGTCGGGTCGTTGACCTCATGAATGTGCTCGATTCACTGGACAGTGACACCCAGGAGGAAGTCGATGTCCTGAGTTTCATTCGCACGCCGGGTGCCCTGGATCTCCTTGCCGCCTACGAGCAGCTCCCCCCGGACTCGCGCACCTCACTGATAAGCCTTATGCGCGGCCTGGTGTCCGGGGATCACCAGCGGGCCTGACGGCAAGACGGCTTATTCCGCCAGAAGCCTGTCAATGACGGCCCTGGCATCCGGCCCTGACCAGTCAGCCGGACCCATGACCCGGCCCTTCTCAACCCCGTCCTTGCCATAGATCACCGTCGTCGGCATGGCCGATGTGGGAGGCAGGAGATCGTAGGGCAGCTTCATCTTGGGATCCCGATAGAAGTCGAGATTGGCGAATTTGGCGATGAAGGCTGCAGCCTTGTCTTTCTGCCGGTCGCCATCCAGGGAAACCGTCACGACGGCGACGGGCCTGCCCTTGTAGGCACCCGCAAGCTTGTCGAGGGTCGGCATTTCCAGAACACAGGGACCGCACCAGGTGGCCCAGATGTTGACCACTGTGACCTTGCCCCGGAAATCCGCAATCCGGGTGGTTTTGCCGTCACGGTCCAGAAAGCTGGTGGCGGGTGGTGCACCGGCCGAGGCCGGCAGGATCAGCTTGGCCATTTCGCCTTTGGCGAGACTCTTGAGGCCCATTTCCTGACGGGGGTTTATGGCAGCCTGTCCAATGATGTAGAGACTGACGGCGACGCCGATCCCGGCGACGCCCCATAGCGCCCACTTCAGTGGATTTGCCTTGGGTTTCTCTGCCTTGTGATCCTGGCTCATATGACGAACGACTCCTCGCATGACTCAAACGGCCAGCCCGACGGGCAGGCCATGTGGGGCGGACGCTTTAGCGCAAAACCCGCCGAATTGATGCAGGCAATCAACGTCTCCATCGGATTCGACAGGCGCCTGGCCAGCCAGGACCTTGCGGGGTCCCGCGCGCACGCCGCAATGTTGCGCCAACAGGGGGTGATCTCCAGGGGCGATGAAGCTGAAATCCAGCAGGGACTGGCCACAATCGAAGCCGAAATGGCCACCGGAACCTTTCCCTACCGGGAGGAATTCGAGGACATTCACATGAATGTCGAAGCTCGCCTGAGGGAACTGATCGGTCCGACCGCCGGACGCCTGCATACGGCCCGCAGCCGGAATGATCAGGTGGCCCTCGATTTCCGGCTCTGGGTCCGGGAGGCATGTGACCGCACAGTCGGCCAGTTGAAGGCCCTGCAACTGGCGCTGGTGCAGAAGGCAGAAGCAAATGCCGACACCCTGATGCCCGGTTTCACCCACCTGCAACCGGCCCAGCCCGTCACCTTTGGCCACCATCTTCTGGCCTATGTGGAAATGTTTGGCCGGGATGCCGGGCGTTTCTCTGACGCGCGGCGGCGTATGAATGAAAGCCCGTTGGGTGCCGCGGCCCTGGCAGGGTCGCCTTTTCCGATAGACCGGGACCAGACGGCCCAGGCCCTGGGCTTTGATCGACCAACCGCAAATTCCCTCGACAGTGTCTCGGACCGCGACTTCGCCCTGGAAGGCCTTGCCGCAGCGACCCTATGCGGTGTCCATCTCTCCCGCCTGGCCGAGGAAATCGTAATCTGGACCACGCCGCAATTCGGCTTCATCCGCCTGTCGGATGCCTTCACCACGGGCTCATCGATCATGCCCCAGAAGAAGAACCCGGATGCAGCAGAACTGATCCGGGCCAAGGTCGGGCGTCTGCTGGGCTCCTTCACCCAGCTGACCGTGGTCATGAAGGGATTACCCCTCGCCTATTCCAAGGACATGCAGGAAGACAAGGTTCCAACCTTTGAGGCCTTCGACGCCCTGGAGCTGTCCCTTCTGGCTATGACCGGAATGATCCATGATCTGGAACCGGTTCCTGCCCGCATGGCGCAAGCGGCCGGTGCAGGCTTCTCGACGGCCACCGATCTGGCTGACTGGCTGGTAAGGACTCTCGACATGCCTTTCCGTGACGCTCACCATGTCACCGGTCAGGCCGTGAAGCGGGCCGAGGCCCTGGGTTGTGATCTGTCAGAACTGCCTCTGGCGGATCTCCAGGCCCTGTCCCAGGGCATCACCGCAGATATCTATGAAGTCCTGACGCCCCGTGCCTCCGCCGCCAGCCGCAAGTCCTATGGCGGAACATCTCCGGACCAGGTTCGCGCCCAGGCCGCCCGTTGGAAGGACAAGCTGAAATGAAGACCCAGACCCTGATCCTGCTTTGCATGACGTCTGCACTCAGCCTGGGCGGTTGTGGCAAGCTGGGGACCCTTGAACGACCGGGTCCAAGCGGCGGTGCTGATGCTGGTCCCGAGCCCTTGAAGGCCAGTCGGACGGTTGATCCACGGGACAGGAATTCGGATCCGTCTCCTTCCGTCTCCAGCGCAGATGCGCCCCCGGAGGGTTCGGGGCCCCCCCGGCCCCAATGAATCATTTCGAGCCGATCGACGGCGAGCTTTCCTGCGAGTCCGTGCCTCTGCGTGAGATTGCGCAGAGCGTGGGCACACCCGTCTATGTCTATTCCAGCGCGACGCTGGAGCGGCATTACGGGGTGCTCCGTGACGCTTTGCGCCAGGAAGGCCTCAAGGGAGAACATGGCGGCGACGCGCTGATCGCCTTCGCCGTCAAGGCCAACTCGAACCTGGCAGTCCTGAAGACCCTTGCCCGCCTTGGGGCGGGAGCTGACACCGTATCGGAGGGCGAAATACGGCGCGCCCTAGCCGCCGGCATTCCCGCCAACAGGATCGTGTTTTCGGGCGTAGGCAAGACCGCCGAAGAGCTGGCCTTCGCCCTCAAGGTTGGCGTCTCGGAAATAAATGTCGAGTCCGAGCCGGAAATGCATCTCGCCTCAAACATTGCCCAGAGCCTTGGCACCCGCGCCGTCATCGCCATCAGGGTCAACCCCGATGTTTCGGCCGGGGGGCACGCCAAGATCGCCACGGGCAAGGCTGACAACAAGTTCGGCGTGTCCTTCTCGGAGGCCGAGCGGCTCTATGCCCAGGCATCGAACAATGCCGGACTGAAACCCGTCGGCGTGACCTGTCACATCGGCAGCCAGATCACCGACCTTGCCCCCATGTCGGCGGCATTTTCAAAGATGAAGGGCCTGGTCCAGCGCCTGCGCGGCGAAGGGCATTCCGTGGAGCGGCTGGATCTGGGCGGCGGCCTTGGCGTGCCCTATTTCCATCAACCGACCCCGCCATCGCCTGCCGACTATGCCAGGATGATCGCCCGAACCATGACTGGTCTGGACATCGCCTATTCCTTCGAGCCGGGACGGATGATCGCCGCAAATGCCGGCGTCCTGGTGGCTGAAGTACTGCATATCCATGAGCGTCCCGAAGGCCGGAAGTTCGCCGTGCTGGACGCCGCCATGAACGACCTGATCCGTCCGGCCATGTATGACGCCTATCACGACATTAAGCCGGTCAGGGTCCGGCCGGGCAGCCCGGAAATGTATGACGTTGTGGGGCCGATCTGCGAGACCGGAGATACCTTTACCCGGGAACGCGAACTACCGCCCCTGGCCCCGGGGGACCTGATTGCCTTCATGAGCGCCGGTGCTTACGGGGCCGTGATGTCGAGTGAGTACAACAGCCGCCTGCTGGTGCCGGAAGTGCTGGTCCAGGGCGATCAATATGCCGTCGTGCGCCCCAGGCCGACCTATGAAGACATGCTGGCCAGGGACCGTTTGCCTGACTGGCTCTAGTCGAGCGCGCCCACATAAGGCAGGCCACGCATGGCCCCGGCAGCGTCCATGCCATAACCAACCAGGAAACGTGCGGGAGCCGTCCAGGCACTGAAATCGGGCTCGATGGCCCTGGGGTTAGGCCAGGGTTTCGAGGCAAAGACGGCAGTGAGCACATCACTGGCACCGGCATCACGGACCAGCCGATGCGCCTCGGACAGGGAAAGGCCCGTATCGACGACATCGTCAATGATCAGGGCGCGACGCCCGGCAAGGGGCCGCTGAAGGTCAGCGCGAACCTCACATCTCCCGAGGCTGGCCCGCTCATCGCCATAGGAAGCGAGCCAGAGGGCGTCAAAACGGACATTCCGTCCGATCCTGGCCAGGGCACGTGTCAGGTCGGAGGCGAACCAGATCCCGCCTGTGAGCAGACAGACTGCCACGGTTTCATCATCAATCCGGGGCGCTATCTGCGCCGCAAGCCCGGCAACTCTTTCTGCAATCTCCTGCTCTGTGAGCAGAACGGTCGGTACGCGGGCATCAGCCATGGGGACTCAGGGCATAGGGGGAGGATTCGGGTAGCGGTTTTACTTCATGCGGCGGCAGGCTGCCGACCTTGGATGACGCATGTAGCGCCGGGCCACGCTCGTCTTTCTTCGTGACGGGTGAATGAACAGCCTCATGAGGCCCTGACGAGCCGGGGCCAGCCTTGTGACCAGCCTCAGGTGCAAAGGCGACTTCCAGCTGACTGGCGCTCAATGGAGGGTCCAGCAAGGCTATGGAAAAATGCCGGGTCTCCCCTGCTGGGACGACTGCATCGGCCGGCCGTGCTATCTTGGTTGCCACTGACTTTCCAGCCTTGTTCAAAAGGCTTACGCGCAGGGGGGGGGCTTCTATCGCCCGATCTTTGACATTGCGAAGTACGCCTGAAACCGAGAGGGCCGCATGGCCATCCTGTAGCGCGGGGCGGGCTTCAATCCCTTCAATGGTCAGACCAAGGCTGTTGACCGGCAAGCCAACCCAGGCATAGGCCGCTGCGCTCTTCGGCCAGAGACCAACCACATTGATCCGGAATACGGCCGCAAGCGCCAGAATGACCACCAGGGTTGCGGCCATGCCTGCCCAGATGATGCCCGTCGCGGCCGCTTGACGGACCTTGCGTTCATCGGCCTTTTTAGCCCGATAGACCTTGGGTATTTCCGGACCTTCCGCTGCTGAAAGATCGGTAAAATCGGGCTCCGACGTCGGGAATCCTGCCGCCTGGTCAAGAAAAGGTTCCTGATCCCGTCCGAAGTCGTTCACAGCGACATCCTCATCCAGCATCAAGGCTTCAGCTTCCGCTGACCACCTGAATCCGCAGTTCGCACACTTCACCGTGCGCCCCTCCGGGGGGATCTTCGCCGCGTCGACCGTGTAGCTGGTGGCGCATCTGGAACAGGTGAGGATCATCTGAGGTGTAGTCTATGGGTGTTCGCGGGAAATTTGCGACTACAGATTCGTGTCAACGACGGTATTTTACAGGGTTTGACGGGGCTTATCGAGATCGGCTTGAAAACCTGCAGCAGTGGCAAGCCCATTCCTGTTTCGGCAGCCACGATGGCGGCGTTCCGTGAGAGAATCGCAAGCCCCGCCGCTATTTGTGATATGAGTATCGTTTACCCGTTTCTGAGGCACAGGACCGTCACAAGTGGCAAGGGTTAGTGACAATCTGTTTGCTGCAGAGGCAGTTCTGCGGTTCGACGATGTATCGCTGGCCTATGGCCGCAATGATCCGACCTTGAGAAGGGTCAGCTTCTCGCTCAAGCCGGGGTCCTTCCACTTCATTACGGGTGCTTCGGGTGCAGGCAAAAGCTCACTGCTCAAACTGATCTACATGGCGGTCAGACCGACAGGCGGCAGGATAGAGCTGTTTGGCCACGACATTGCCCGCATTTCCAGCCGGGACCTTCCCCTGATGCGTCGCCGGATCGGTGTCGTGTTCCAGGATTTCCGCCTGCTCGACCACATGACAGCATTCGACAACGCCGCCGTTCCCCTGAGGATTACGGGTCTGCGGCCCGAATCCTATCGAAATGATGTCGCCGAATTGCTCAGTTGGGTCGGCATGGGAGAGCGCATGCATGTTCTGCCACCGACCCTGGCCGGAGGCGAGAAACAACGGCTGGCCATTGCACGCGCAGTGGTCGCGCGACCTGAGATCATACTGGCGGATGAACCCACAGGTAATCTTGATGCAGACATGAGCCAGCGGATCCTGAAGCTGTTTTCCCAGCTCAACCGACTTGGCACCACGGTCCTCATAGCCACGCATGATCAGGGCATGGTCGAGAGGTCAGGCATGCCGGTTCTCCACCTTGAAAATGGCCGACTGGTCTCGCAGGTGCCAGGAACTCGACCGTGACGGATACCTATTCACGCAGATGGCGACCTGCACCCTTCCTGCCGGATACAGACAATCGTGATGGCAGCCTGATGTTCGTCATGGCGACCCTCTGTTTTCTCGCCTGCCTCATGGCCCTGGCTCTGGTCGCCACAAACCGCGCCGTCCAGGGCTGGTCAGACCAGCTGAACAGCCAGGCAACCGTCATCGTCCGGCCCCGCGCCAATGAGACCCCAGACCTTGCCGCCGCCCGCGCGGCCGAGGCGCTCGCCGGTGTGCCTGGAGTGACAGAGGCGCGCGCCCTGGAGCGCGAAAAGGCCGAATCGCTCGTTGAACCCTGGCTGGGGGACATAACCGATCTGGAAGACCTGCCGATCCCAAGACTGGTGACCGTGGATCTGGACGACAGAAACCCTGCCACCTCAGCCACACTTGCCGCTGCGCTCAAGGCCCGCGGCATAGACGGCATCATAGATGATCATTCGATCTGGACCCGCGACATTGCCCGCTCCGCAGCAGTTCTGCGTCTGGTATGCGCCGGGGTATTCATCCTGATCACGACGGCGGCGGGGGCCATTATTGCCTTCGCAACCCGTGCAGGCCTGCTGGCGCGCCGTGAGGTGGTTGAGGTCCTTCACCTGACGGGTGCGGAAAACATCTATATCGCCCGGTTGTTCCAGGTGCGCTTTGCCCGGCTTGCGGCCTGGGCCGGAGGTGGAGGCGCACTTGCCGCGGCCGCCATTGGCGCGGCCCTCCGGCTGGCGGGAAGTGGTAGCGACCTGACGCCGACGATTCCGGTCATCTGGTCGGACATCCTGGCCGTCCTGCCCTGCCCTCTGGTCGCGGCTCTGGTCGCGGCGATGGCGGCAAGGCTGACAGCGGAACGCTTGATTTCGGAAATCACATGAAAACACTTGCCGCCCTCATTCTGATCGCCGCGATCTGGACAGTCGGCCTGGTGACTTTCGCCCACCGGATCGAAAGGTCGACACCTGCCGCCATACCGGCAGAATCACAGGGACTGGTTGTCCTGACGGGGATCGGGTCCAATGAGCGGATCGGTGCCGGCGTCGCCCTTCTCGAAAGCGGAAGCGCCAGGCGCATGCTGGTGTCTGGCGTCAACCGGGAAGCCAGCCGGGAAGACATTCGCGCGGTCAGCAAGGCCGCCCGCCGGATCTATGACTGCTGCATAGATCTGGGCTTCACGGCCGCGGATACGGTTGGCAATGCCCGTGAGACGGCCGAGTGGGCCAGATCCATGCGCTATCAGAGCCTGATCATCGTCACCGCCGACTACCACATGCCCCGTGCCATGCTGGAACTCCGATCCGCCATGCCCAAGGCAAGCCTTCAGGCCTATCCGGTAGCAACTTCAGTCTTCACCGCCCGGAACTGGTGGCGCAGCTCGAGATCGGCACGCTTGATGATCATGGAGTATTCGAAGTATCTGGCCATTCTTGGTCGCGAAACCATCCGCGCCCTTGGCCCTCCGGCGAAAGGCTGACCTGTGACCCTTCTGCGTTCCCTGGTCTTTGCAGGCCTGTTCTATCTATGGTCGCTGCTTTTTTCGCTTTCGATGATGCCCTTTCTGCTGGCGCCGCCCCTCTGGACGGTCCGGGCCCTGAGGATCTGGAGTGCAGGCATCAATTTTCTGGTCCGGGTGATCTGTGGCATCAGGGTCGAGGTCCGCGGCCTGGAACACATGCCCAGGGGCCCCGCCATAGTTGCTCCCAAACATCAGTGCATGCTCGACGTCTTCGCCCAGTTTGGGGCCCTGCCGTCGGTCCTCTTCGTGATGAAAAAGGAACTTGCCTACATCCCGCTCTTTGGCTGGATCGCCGTGAAAATGGGCAGCATAGTCGTCGATCGTGACGGCCATTCTGCCGCCCTCAAAAAGATGGTCAGGGACGCACAGGTCCAGTTTGACCGCTCCCCCCGGCAATTGCTGATCTTCCCGGAAGGCACGCGCGGACAACCCGGAGCCGAGACGGTCTACAAGCCCGGGATCGCCGCCCTCTATCGGGAACTGAACCTGCCGGTTCACCCGGTGGCCACCAATTCCGGAACCCACTGGCCAGCACACGGCCTCATGCGCCATCCCGGCACGATCGTATTTGAATACCTTGAACCCATACCCCCGGGCCTGAAGCGCGGTGAGTTCATGCGCATTCTGCAGGCGCGTATCGATACAGCCTCCGCGAAACTGATTGGTCTTTAGACCAGGTCCGCGACCAGGCCCTTGAGACGGATCATGCGCGTGTCGCGAATGCCTTCAGCCTCAAGATGATCGACCAGATCGCAGAGATAGTCCTCGTTCCGTCCGGAAAGCCCTTTGGCGCCGGAAATCAGTTCTGCCTGGCGCTCAAGTGGGAGGGTACCCGCCCATTGCGGGTGGGCCACATCGGACAGGAAGGTCAGGGCATTGATCCTGGCCCCATCGGGCAGATGAACCTGGACGCGGGCCTCCACATAGGTTTCTGTCGGTTGCTCACGCTCACGCAGATAGGCATAGGTCTCGTCCCAATCCCTTTCCGCGACACGGTAGGCCGTGCCCCTCACCGAGCCGCCCGGGGCCAGTCCCAGAACCAGGCCAGGGCGCTCATAGGTGCCTCGATGATGAACGGAATAGATACAGAAGGCACGCCTGCGGCCGTATAGGGTAGCGGAATGTCGCGCCTCGAAGGCAAAGCCGGGACGCCACATCAGCGATCCATAACCAAAGACCCAGTGCACAGACCCCATGTTCCGCCGCTCTAACCGTTACCCTTTGACCACACCCGCCGGGGAACCTGCAGGCAGCCCCAGGCGCTGGGGACTTTACGGACCCTATATCGCCTTGGCTATTGCCGTAACCCTGTGGTCAGGGGCCTGGCTGATGGCACGGGAAAAAGTGATTCAAGGCACGGACCGGCTGGCCGCGAAGTATGAGTCCGCAGGCTATGAAATAGCCTGGAAGCAGCGGTCCGTAGGGGGCTATCCCTTCAGGATCGATCTTGTCCTGACTGACGTCGAGGTCCGGGCCCCTGAGGGATGGGGCATGACATCAGGGCGGCTCGAGGCAGAGGCGTTCTTGCATGCGCCGGGCCACTGGGTTTTCGCGGCACCCCGGGGCGTTTCCCTCCTGCGACCAGCGGGCGGAACCGTGGAGATAACTGGATCAACGCTCCACGCGAGCTTGACGGGTCTGGATATGCGACCGCCCCGCTTCTCTTTTGAAGGCCTGAACCTGCACTTCAGGACCCTGGATGGCCGCGACACCTTCCCCATGACGGGTGCCGAGAAGATCGAGGCCTATCTGCGACCGGGCCCCGATCATCAGGCTGCCGTGCTGTTTCGCCTGACCAAAGGTCGGGCAGACAGGCCAGGCGGAATCGCAGAACCGCTTCGGCTTGATCTCGAACTGGAAGCCATTCTGTCCCGGGCAGACAGCCTGAAGGAAACAGGCTGGACTCAGACGTTGAAGGCCTGGGCCACGGCTGGCGGACAGGCCAGCCTGAGATCTGCAAAAGCGACAGCCGGACCTGCCATGCTCGTCGCCCGCCCCGGAACCCTGGGTCTGGATGCGGCCGGGCGCGTCTCCGGTCAGCTGGATGTCACCCTTGGAAGGCCACCGGAAATGCTGCTCGCCTTGTCGAAGTATGGCTTGATACCGAAAGTGTCCGACGCCGATCTGCATGACCTTCCCGCAGATACGGTCATCCGTTTTCGCGATGGTTCGGCCTTTCTCGGGCCGGTGGCAATCGGGGCTGCACCCAGGCTCTTCTGAAAGTGCTGAAGGCCCTCGGTTTCCAGCGCAGCTCATTCCTGACCACGGGGCTATTGCGCACCGCGCTGCAATGACCTATCCGCCAAACCTCAGTTTTCGGGGAAGAATATGGTCAAGCCGGACTCAGATGCGCCATCGCTGGACGCCATTCGCGCGCGGCTGGATGCCCTTGACGCACAGGTTCTGGCCCTGATCGATGAGCGTGCCGGGATCGCAAGGCAGGTCGCGGTCGCAAAGGCGGCAGCAGGCGATGGTGGCAAGTTCGGGCTGCGCCCGGGCCGCGAGGCGCAACTGCTGCGCAGTCTGCTGGCCAGGCCGAGGAACGCAGCAACACCGACCCTGATCACCAGACTCTGGCGGGAACTGATCGGCGACAGCCTGTCCCGACAGGGGCCATTCCACATTGCTGTTTTTGGTGGCAAGGCACCGGCCAGGGCCGTTGAATTTGCCCGCGCCCGTTTTGGCGCAGCCCCCGGGATGGTCTCTGTCGACCGGGCGGAAGACGCCATTGCTGCAGCCAGGACGCCCGGCGGGGTTGCTGTCCTTTCGCTGGCGACCGAGGCACCCTGGTGGGGACGCCTGCTGGCAGAACCCAGGATGAAGGTGTTTGCCGCCCTGCCATGCCTGAATGACTGGGGGGGGCTCACGGCCCTGGCTGCCGCGGAAATCGAGGTCGAGCCCACCGGTAACGACCTGACCTACTGGGTGACTGACTCCGCCATGACGGCTTCGGCCATTCAGGACGCCCTGAGTCGGGATGGCGTGGCGGCCGACCTGATTGCTGAGGCCGGCGGCCTGAAACTCTTCGCCCTGATCGGTTATTACCAGCCACAGGACGAACGCCTTGCCAGGGCCCCAGGACGCCTGACCGGGGTCATCGGCGCAGCCCCGGCCCCGCTGGACGCTCCAGGCTTTTGATCTGGAGTCCTTCCGTCCGAAGGATAAGGGGCTCTAGCCTTTGAACACGAAGTCCCCGGCCGTAAGCTGATGGGAGTTCACGCCGACCAGGGTTATGTGGTCCGATCCCAGGTCGATCACGGTATTGGCGCCGACCTGCCGGATCCGGAGGCCCTGGGCGGAGTGATCAAAAGTCAGATGGTCCTGCCCGACCTTGAAGTCCGTGATCCGGGCCGAGACATCTGAACCCGCGAACTGGAAATCATCCTTGCCGGCACCACCGGTGAGCAACTGGTTGCCATGGCCTGCGACCAGGATGTCATTGTTGACACCGCCGATCAGGGTATCGGCACCATCTGACCCGATGATGAGTTGCCGGGCCTCCGGATGCTCGGCTTCACCGCCCGAGGCGAGGCCCCCATGCCGGTCATAATAGACAAAAGAATCAGCCTGCATGTGCTTGGTATCCGTATTGCGCAGGATGATGTCAGACAGGCTGGTGTGTTCGATCTGAGACAGGGTCTGGGCATCGAAACCCTGGTTCTGATACCAGAACCGGTCGCCATCCCGCAGGGCTTCGAACTGGTCACCGATGATGATCTGGAAGGTCTGCCCCATCATCGCGCCAGGCAGGTGATCTTCTGCCAGACCGCCAACCCAGAGGTCGACCTTGTCGATGCTGCCATAGGCAGTCTTCAGGGCTGCCGCCGTGATTGGGTCTGATGTGAGCTCGCTGAAATCCGCATAGGGCTTGAGATGCAGGGCGACCCGGGTCTCGTTCAGGGTGCCCAGGCCAAGGTCCCGGCCACGCTGGATGTTGATCGCTGCCAGGTCCATGGCGACCGGAGGCACATCGAGGAAGTTTCGCAGATCGTCCACAATGTGCACATCCATCGCATTGGACAGATCGCCGGCAAGGTGACGGAGCAACCCTCCAGCACCGCCATCGGCGACGAAGTCCGCAGTGGACTGGAAAAAGGCATCCTTCAGGGTCACGGCCGGCCCGACGTCCTGGCCCTGTTCGCCCGTCTTCTGGAGGTTGGCAGACACGATGGAATGGCCAAAGCGGAAGGCGGCCCCAGCGAATTCCTCACTGATGGTGGCATTCACCGTGGGATCATAGCCCTTGTAGGCATCGACGGCCTTCGGCCCGAGGAGGTGCGGCAGGAATTCTGAATAGGTAATGTGGGCAATTTCAGCCGTGACGATCGCCTTGGCCTGTTCGTAAAGATGGTCGCCCGTCCAGTCAGGATGAAGCGCCTTGAGGTGGTCCACCTGATAATTGTGCTCGCGGACAAACAGGGTCTGCAGGGCCGTCAGATCCGGGTTTTCCTGGACCCGCACATCGCCTGCAGCAAAGGCTCCGTTGACGATGGGCAGGTTTTCACCTGCGGAGGTCAGCATGTGACCGTCGGCGCTGCGGAGGCTGGCCGCGGTGGTGGCGTCCGATCCATAGATCTGTGACCCGTCAAGCCAGCCGGTGACCGAGTTCAC
>CAIYSH010000017.1 GCA_903928755.1 uncultured Alphaproteobacteria bacterium
CGCAACTGATCCACGCAGGACTGCATCCGGACACCGGCAAGCCTGCACCTGTCACCGTTTCTCCGGTCATCCAGAAGGGATCGACAGTCCTTCTTCCCAATGCGGCCGCCCTCTACGACGATGCCACCTACATAACCTATGGACGGCAGGGTCTGGCAGCCCATGAGGCGCTAAAGGACGCCCTGCGCACACTGGAAAATGCCACGGGCGTAGAACTCTATCCCTCAGGCGTCTCGGCTGTAACCGGGGCCATGCTGGCCGTCCTCAAGGCCGGGGACGAAGTTCTGGTGTCGGACAACATCTACAAGCCAACCCGCCGGTTCTGCGATCAGGTCCTGGCCCGGTATGGCGTGACCACCTGCTATTTCGATCCCGGCCAGTCGCCCGAAGACCTCGTCGGCAATGCGGCACCGAATACACGCCTGATCGTCATGGAAAGTCCGGGGTCGCTGAGTTTCGAGATGCAGGACATGACGGCAGTCGCGGCCCTGGCACGGCAGCGGGACATATTGACCATGGCCGACAATACCTGGGGGGCAGGCTATCTCTACAAACCTCTGGACCATGGTGTGGATATCTCGATCCAGGCCCTGACCAAATATGTCGGCGGCCATTCCGACGTATTCATGGGCTCGGCAGCCGCAAGGTCGCCTGACATCGCGCAAATGCTCAGTGACGGCGTCCTGCATCTGGGCTGGGCTGTTGCGCCTGAAGATGCCTACCAGATGCTGCGTGGCTTGCGGACACTGCCGACCCGTCTTGCGCGGCACGATATGTCGGGTCGTGCCGTCGCCCAGTGGCTGGCCAACCGCCCCGAGGTTCTGCAGGTCCTCCATCCGGGACTTGCCGGCTGTAAGGGACATGACCTTTGGGCCCGGGACTTCAAGGGGTCCTGCGGGCTCTTCGGCTTTGTCCTGCATCCGGTTTCCGGAATGGCCGTGGAGGCCTTTCTCGATGCCCTGCAGGTCTTTGGTCTGGGTTTCTCCTGGGGCGGCTTCGAAAGTCTTGCCATTTCCTGTGATCCGCAACTGGAACCCAGATCCATTCTCAGATCCTATGGCGGCCCTCTGGTCCGTCTGCACATCGGACTGGAAGATCCCGCAGACCTGATCGCCGATCTGCAGATGGGCTTTACGGCCCTCCATGCAACATCCTGATCCAGTTCATCAAAACAAACAGACCAACCAAAGCAAACCTTACGGGAGACGACCTTGGGACCTTTTCATCTGCTGATCGACGGAAAACTCGAAGCCGGCGACTCAGAAATGTCCGTGCTCAATCCAGCCAACGAGGAGGTGCTCTCATCCTGCCCACGGGCCTCAATGGCCCAATTGGACAAGGCCGTTGCCGCCGCCAAGCGGGCCTTTCCGGCCTGGAGCGCAACATCGATGGACGTGCGCCGTAAGGCGCTCCTGGACATGGCAGATGCCATACAGGGCGACGCGCCGAACCTGGCCCGGCTGCTGACCCAGGAGCAGGGAAAGCCCATCGGTGACGCCACGGGAGAAGTCTATGGCTGCGCGGCCTTCTTCCGTTACTTCTCGAGCCTCGACCTGCCGGAAAAGATCGTCGAGGATTCAGCAGCGCGACGGGTAGTATCCCGCCGTCGCCCACTTGGCGTGGTGGCCGCCATCGTGCCATGGAACTTCCCCCTGATCCTGATGGCCTTCAAGGTTCCTGCCGCCATACTGGCTGGCAATACGGTGATCCTGAAACCCGCAGCGACGACCCCCCTGTCGACCTTGCGGATCGCCGAGTTGGTCAAGGACATACTTCCCCCGGGCGTGCTGAACGTGATTTCAGACGCCAATGATCTCGGTGCCGCGATTACCGCCCACCCTGACATCCGCAAGGTCTCCTTCACAGGCTCCACCGAAACCGGAAAGAAGGTCATGGCCGGCGCGGCAGAGGCCCTCAAACGGATCACCCTTGAGCTGGGGGGCAATGACGCGGCCATCGTCCTGGAAGGCAGTGATCCCAAGGAAACGGCCCCCAAGATCTTTGCCGGGGCCTTCCAGAATTCCGGTCAGGTCTGCATCGCCATCAAGCGCGCCTATGTCCACGAGAGCATCTATGACGCCATGTGCGAGGAACTGGCGAAACTGGCTGACGCCGCGGTGATGGGTGACGGTCTGCAGCAGGGCGTGACCCTGGGGCCATTGCAGAACAAGACCCAGTTCGAAAAAGTCCTTGGATTGATCGAAGACGCCCGGACAGACGGCAAGATCATCGCTGGCGGCAACCGGACGGAAGGCAAGGGCTATTTCATCCGCCCCACCATTGTCCGCGACATCACCGATGGCTCCCGGCTCGTGGATGAGGAACAGTTCGGCCCGGTACTGCCCGTCATCAAGATCAAGGATGGCGAGGACGCCCTGTCCCGAGCCAATGCGTCATCCTACGGATTGGGCGGGTCCATCTGGTCAAAGGATCTGGAGGCCGCAATGGACCTGGCCGGCCGGATGGACACGGGCACGGTGTGGATCAACAAGCATGCCGAACTGGCTCCCAATATTCCCTTCGGGGGTGCAAAACTGTCTGGGATTGGCAATGAGCTGGGCGAGGAAGGCCTGGCTGAATTCACCCAGATGCATGTGATCAACATGGCGAAAGCCTGAAGATGGACCCGGCGGGCGGTTGTATCACCGCTCGCCGACACCTGGTTGTCCTGAACTGCAAGTGTGGCGCGCCCGGCAGGGCTCGAACCTGCAACCCCCTGCTTAGAAGGCAGGTGCTCTATCCAGTTGAGCTACGGGCACTTTTTAAACCATTGCCAGCCTGTCCTGAGACGCTTCAATGGGTCCAGGGCTGCTTGCGTCCGAAGGCAAAATTGTCGGCATAGGCCTTGATGATCTTCCTGGCCGGCTTGGGGTCGAAGATCTGGAACGGGATCATGTGGCGATCCGCATAGGCCACAGCCTCGTCCCGGGTATCAAAGCTCAAACGCACCTGACCGTCCATGTCGGTGGTCTGCGTCCAGCCCATGAGGGCATCCTGTCGCCTTGCTGAGGCCGGTGCGAATTCCAGAACCCAGACCCTGGTCTTGCCCTTGCCCGACTGCGTCGCCGTTCTGGCGGGTTGGTAGATTCGCGCGAGCATGAAGTTCCTCGTCGGCTCTAAACATTTTGACGTGGTCGGGGCGGCAGGATTCGAACCTGCGACCCTCTGGTCCCAAACCAGATGCGCTACCAGGCTGCGCTACACCCCGAGTCCACGGTCAGCGGTTGCGATATAGAGGTTTGAGCCATACCGCAATCGCGCACAGACCTGAGAGACTATTCAGGCCGCTTTTGCATCAGTTTGAACACCCCGGACGCCCGCACCACATCATGGCTGCCAACAAAGGCCCGCCCTTCCACGAAGGCTACATCCCGGGTTGCCCGGGTGACGTGGCTCTCGCCAAACACCCACTCCCCCACCCGGGCCATGTGCAGAAAATCTATGGACAGGTGAATGGTCACGCTGATCTTCCGGGTTTCCCGGAATACGGCTGCCGCCAGAAGACCATCCATGAAGGCCGTCAACATCCCGCCATGTACGAGACCAAGGCCATTGGCATGACGGTCCAGAGCGAAAAACGCCTGGCCTGCGCCGGTCTTCAGACCCTCCTGATGGAAATAGGGCCCGTTGTGACTCGAAAAATGGCCCCGCCCCTCCATGAGCCTGAATCCGGGCGGCGGTGGCGGAATGTCAACATCAAGACCCGTTCTGGTCATGGTGCGGGATCCTTCGGAGGCCTGAGCGATATCTGGTAGATGTGAGGCCACATCTTGCCGGTCACGAACAGCCTATCGTGAACCTGGTCATAGGCGATACCGTTCAGCACCGCATCCGGATCGACATGCTGGAGGGTCTCTGGAAGCCCTGAGAGTTCCAGCCAGGCCCGGACCCGACCCGTTGCCGGATCGATCCGGGCAATGCGGTTGGTCATCCAGACATTGGCGAAGATTTCACCCTTCACCCACTCCAGTTCATTGAGGTTCACAACCGGCTTGCCGTCTGCCGTGACACGGATCCGGCGCAACACCTTGAGGGTCTCCGGGTCGAGGACCTTCAGGGTCGCCGTGCCGTCACTCATGATCAGGTGCCTGTCGTTCCGGGTAAGCGCCCATCCCTCCCCTTCGTAACGAAAGCTCGACAAGCGCTTCAAAGACTTCAGATCCCAGATGAACCCGATTTCGTCCTGCCAGGTCAGACTGTAGAGGCGGTTGCCCCAGTCAACGACGCCTTCGCCAAACACCGTCGCCGGAGCCTTCTCCGCCTGCACGACGATCCCGTCCCGAAGCCTGACACGGCGCACCCCCGAAGATCCCTTCTGACCGGTGCTTTCGATGAAATCGCCCTGCAGATACAGCAGCCCCTCCGTAAACGCGGCGGGGTCATGCGGGTACACCTTCTGGATGTCATAGCCGCCCACAGGAACGGCCGCGAAAGCTGCTGAAGCCGCCCCGAGAACCAACAGGACGACGGAAGGAAACCAACGCAACATCAAACCCTGCAGACGCCCCACGAAGAGAATTTCAGCCCTGAATAGATTGGCTGAAGGCTGACTTGTATCAAACGATCAGCCTTGTCCTATGGCCTGCATGTCGGCAACCACCAGACCTTTGGGACCATCGGAAAACCGGACCATGATGTCCTCTCCAGGCTGCAGGTCTTCCAAACCGGCCCGACGCAGGGTCTCGATATGGATGAAGATATCACCGGGGGCATCTTCGCGCACAACAAACCCGTAGCCCTTGGTCCGGTTGAACCATTTGACCTTGGCCCTCTCGAGATCCGTTCTGACCGATCCGGGTCCACCCCCCCGGGGGGTATAGGCCGGACGGTTTGCATGACGGTCATAACCCCGATCCGGGCGGTCACTGCTGCGCTGAAACCCGCGCCCACCATTATCCTGGCGGCGTTCCGGCAATGGGGTCGCTGTTGAGGCATCGAGATTCAGGACTTCGGTGACCTGCCAGCCCTTGGGCTTCCGGACCACTTCACATTCGATCAAGGCCCCCTCCGGGGCGTCGTCATGGCC
>CAIYSH010000018.1 GCA_903928755.1 uncultured Alphaproteobacteria bacterium
CGTTCGGGCCGAGGATGACGGTGACCTTGCCCGGAACGAACACACCCGAAACACCACCCAGAACCGTTCGCCTGGCGAAGGTCACGGCAATCTGATCGAAGGACAATGCGCTCATCCAAGCCGCCGGCGCATGGAGAGAAGGAGGGCCAGAAAGAACGGGCCGCCGAGCAGGGCCATGGCAATGCCAAGCTTTACTTCCGCAGCGCCAGGGGTCAGGCGCACGGCGATATCGGCAGCTTCCACCAGGACCGCGCCGCCCAGGGCGCTGGGGATCAGCAGGCCACCAGGCCGGGCACCGATCAGGGGACGCAGCAGGTGGGGGACGATCAGTCCGACAAATCCAATGACCCCGGTTACCGCCACACTGGCACCCGCTGTCAGGGCCACACCAAGGGCCAGAACCACCCGGGTGCGCCCCAGATCAATCCCCAGGGACCGGGCGCCGGTTTCCCCGAGGGTCAGGGCGTCCAGCGCCGGGCCAAGGGTCAGGAGCAGGGCAAGACCGGCCAGGATCAGGGGGCCCGCCAGGGCCAGATCCGCCATGCTGCGGTCGGTAAGCGCGCCCATCAGCCAGGTGACAATCTCGTCCTTGGCCCAGGGATTGGGGGCGAGGCTCAGGGCAAGGGCAACCCCCGCCGCTGCCAGGGTCTGAAGAATTACCCCGGACAGGACGAAGCCGACGAGGCTGGCCCCCTCGCCTGCCAGGACGATCAGCAGACCGACCGCTGCCAGAGCACCTGCCATGGCGGCCAGGGCGATCACCCAGGGCTGCTGGGCACCGGCTCCGAAATAGAGCGTCAGGACAGCCCCGAAGGCCGCCATGGAGGCAACCCCCAGGGCCCCGGGGTCGGCAAGGGGGTTGCGGGTATATCCCTGCATGGCGGCACCGGACATGCCCAGCGCTGCACCGATGGTCAGGGCCAGCAGGGTGCGGGGCAGCCTCAGCTCGAACAGGATCGGGGCCAGGGGATGCTGCGGCTCAAGCCAGATGGAAAACGGCACCCAGACCCGGCCTGTCATCAGGCTGAGGATACCCAGCCCAAGCACAGCGGTCCAAAGCCCGACCAGGCAAAGGGTCCGGCGGGTCATGGATGCGCAGCCAGGGCACGCTGCCTTATATCGGCCAGGACACCGGCCGCCTCGATCAGCACCGGGCCGCCGCAATAGGTCAGCCTCTGTGGCAGGGTCGCACGGAACATGGCAGGCCCTATGCGGGCCAGGGCCGGATGGCGCAAGAGACGGTCTGCCCAGTTGGGTGCGCCAGACCGCAGCTGACCGGCCAGCAGCACCTCCGGCGGATTGGCAATCAAGCGCTCGAGAGGCAGATCGCCGGTCCGGGTCAGGCCATAGTCGGTGGCGGCATTCTGGAACCCGACCCTTTGAAGCATTTCATCCAGCAAGGTCCCGGGAGCGACTGCAAAGCCACCGGTCTGATAGACCAGGGCCCGCAGGCGGCGTTGCCCCGGTTCCGGAGCGGCCGCAGCAAGAGCCCGGTCGATCTGCCGACACAGGGCGTCCCCACGCTCCGGCCAGCCCACGGCCCTGGCCAGTTGACGGACCTGTGCCTGGCTGTCAGCCACCGTGTCTGGCAGGCCAAAGAATTCAAGCCGCAGCCCCCGCCGCTTCAGGGCCGCCACCGTGGCCGGTGGCGCATAGGGCGAGGCCAGCACAAGGTCCGGATTGAGCAGCAGCACTTCCTCCGCAGTGCCAAACGTAAAGGGCAGGCTGAGGCCCGCCTGACCCAGGCTCGAGCTGGAAAGATCATGGGAATAGTGGCTAACGGCGGCGATCTGACGGCGATCCGCCAGGGCGTTGAGCATGACGTCCAGACAGGGATTGAGGGACACCACCCGGCCCGGACGCCTGTCGGCACCGGCCATCAGCCCCACTCCGGCTCCGAGGACAGATCGTCGCGTGAACAGAGGCAGCGGGCTCATCCTTCCATCATGCCGGTAACCTGCACCTCGGGCGACAGGGACTCAGGCCGGCTCTACGGCCGGCAGGCGATAGAGACCGTCCAGCAAGGCCGGTCTGGCGAAATAGGCCCGCATGAACAGGGCAAAGGGCCCGGCGGGTGCGGGCAGCCAGTTACCCATCCGGTCTTCGGCAGGCGGCTCATGCCCGATCCAGATGTCCAGGGATCCGTCCGTATTGTGGGTCAGGCCGGGGGTCCGGTCGCCAATGGCGTAACGATGGATAGGATTGTCAGTGAAGTAGAACTGACCGTCCGCCGTGCCCTCATAGAGGCTGAGCGACCAGAAGCTGTCCACGGGGATCAGCTGGTCGGCGGGAAAATGCAGTTTCCACGGCCGGTTTCCGTCATAGAGGCCCCGGTGTTCGCCGACAGCCCGCATGTACATGGCCTCTGCCGGAGGCAAGGCCGCAAGACCGCCAAGAGCGACCAGGGCGCGATACCCATAACTCTGCCCGAAGTTTCCCAGTTCTGCCTTGGGGTAGGTCCATCCCTTGATCACACCCGCCTTGCCGGGTGCATGATGGTGCAGGGTTGATCTGGCCCGGGCGACCCCCGCCTCGATGGCGTTCACTTCCTCCGCCGTGAACCTTGCCGGGTCGAACTGACCCTGGCCAAGTCCCAGAAGCGCAATGCGTGACATCAGGGCACCATCCATGGCTGGCGGCGGGTTCTCCACCATCAGGACATCCGCAGCAGCAAAATAGGCCTGCCAGGGGTCTGCCCTGCCCGCCCGCCGAGGCTGGGGCGGACAGGCGGGTCCCTGGACCGACAGCCCAGACTGCAGGGCGCGCGCGGCTTCGAGGTCATGCGGACCGTCCACCAGAATCCGGGCCAGGGCCCAGACATGATTTGTGGGAGACCGTACGGTGCCTGTTCCGCCACCCGGCTCATCCGGGCCGATCAGGCGGTAGCTACCGCCCTCAATACCCGTGGTCCGGGTGCCGAGAATGGCGAAGTTGTTGGTCCAGGCATCCATGAGGGCGACGGAGAGGTAGCGCTCCCCTGAAGGCGGAAGGATCAGGGTCACCGGCCCCTGGCTTAAATCCAATTGGGCGCTCGAGTAGAGGGTATCATTGTTCGGCGTCGTCACGGCCCGCGATGTGTGGTCAGCGAGATCCCGGAGATGGGTCAATTCATTGATGCCACCGCCAAAAGAGCCCGTTCCCGTGCGCGTCGACGCCACCTCGATCAGCGGCAGGACGAAGGTCCAGGCCTCCCGGGCCGCCTCGCTGAGGGCTGTAAGATGATCGAGGGCCATGGGCGCAATTCCAACCGGCAGGTTTGACGTCGCAGAGGTCTAGCTGTCACAGGCGGTCAGACGCAATGGACAGGTGCAGGAACGTCTATAGATCGCGTCTGACACATCCCCACCCCGTCGGGGTCCGGACCCTCTAATCTTCCGGGATCAACCGATAACCCAGTCCGGGCTCTGTAAGCACGATCTTCGGCGACGCTGCGTCCAGTTCAATTTTCTGACGAAGCTGACCCACCAGCACCCTGACAAACTGAGGGTCCATCTGCGCGCTGACCCCGCGGATTGAGGTCATGATCTGCCTGTGGGTCACGACCCGGCCTGCATGTCGGGCCAATGTGTACAGGAGGTCATATTCCCGGGGCGTAAGCCGGACTTCTCCACCCTGAAGATGGACCTTCCGATCTGCAAAATTGATTTCCAGATCACCGGCCCTGAAATGCGTCCGGTTGGAAAACCGCTTTTCCCGACCTCGCAGGGCCGCCCTCAATCGCGCCAGCAATTCTCCGACCGCATAGGGTTTGTTGACGTAGTCATCGGCGCCAAGATCCAGGGCCACAACCTTTTCTTCCTCGATGTCCCGAGCGGAAAGCACGACAATCGGGATGTTTGACCACTCGCGGATGCGACGGATGACATCCTTGCCATCCATGTCTGGCAGGCCGAGGTCCAGCACAACGATATCGCAGCCCTCTGTTGCCAAGATTTCCAGAGCGGTCTTACCTGTTGCTGCGACCGACACGCTGTAACCCAGGGCTTCAACAGCTGGCTTGAGCGCACGGACCAATTGCTGGTCATCATCGACACTCAGAACATTTCCAGGACTAGGCAAGACCTTCACCCCCTCGACGGAGTAGGAATTCCACCACCAGACCCTGGCGACCATCCGATCTGGACCTCGCCCGGACGGTTCCGTCCATCGCCATGACAAGCCCCCTCGCAATCGACAGGCCGAGGCCGGTTCCCTGGATCTTGTCCGAGTTCGAAGACCTGTAAAACTTGTCGAAAATCAGTTCGTATTCATCAGATGGAACCCCTGGCCCTTCGTCAGTCACCTCAATAGCGACATGTTCCTGCGCCATGCGTGTCACCACGGTAACGCGGCCCTCGCCTTTTGAATATCTGAGCGCATTCTCAAGCACGTTTTCCAACGCCTGTTCCAGAAGCAGCGGGTCGCCGATCACGGTCAGCGCGCCAAATTCGCTACTGCGATCAACCGGACGGCCGCTACGTTGCAGGCGATCGACGACCCTGTTGGCCACTTCAGAACCATTGAAAGCGTGACTGTCCAGGGTCAACATCCCAGCCTCCAGACGGGTCATGTTCAGCAAATTGGCCACAAAGCGATTCAGCCTCTGAGCCTCCTGCTCGATTGTCGCCAACAAATCATCACGGGTCTCCCGGGTGAACCTGGTGCCGAATGCCCGCAGACTGCTGGCCGAAGCAAGTATGGCCGTCAAAGGTGTGCGCAGGTCGTGTGACAAGGAGGACAGCAAGGCGTCACGCAATCTCTGCGTGCGCGCAAGGGTTTCTATTTCTGCGTGCTCGCGACTTAGCCGAGACCGTGCGACGGCCGTCGCACCGAGGTCAATCAAGACATCGATGACCTTGTTTTCCTCCTCGGAGACTGCGACCGCCCCGTCACGACGCCACATCACAATCCCTTGGCCAGCATCGCCGGGCTTCAGTAGGCGCCCATTCCAAATCCCGTCGACGGTCTGAAAATGCCTGCCTGAGGTCTCTCGACCTGCTGTCTCAGCGACGGACTGCATCCAACTCACATCTGGCCTGAACAGAACCGGAAAGGCGTGATAATTCTCGCCCTGGATAACAACTACGGTTTCTCCCAACGTATTTGATATACTTTCAGAAATATAACTACGTATTTCGCTCTCTAGATCCAACTCTGAAAATATACGACTAGATTCAAAAAGTCGGGATGTATTTCGAGATAATAAATCTTTTTGCTCAGATTCAATTCTTATCCTTTTAGACAAATTTCCAGCAAGTAAAGATACCATAAAAAATCCAAATAAAACAGTAAAATCGTCCACTCGTTCGAATTTAACTGAAAATCTAGGTTCCAAATAGTAGTAATGAAATATCAAGAATGAAAAAATCGTGGCAAGATAAGCTTGAATCTGGCCATAAAGAAGCGCAGCTGACAAGATAGCCGCCGAAAACAGCATGGAAAGGTGAGTTACTGCAAAATATCGATATAGTAATTCTGATACTATAGCGGCCGACGCGACAAAAATGAGCGTCTTCAAATAACTGGCATAGGTCTTATTCAGGAATATTTGCACCACAAGCTCTCAAATTGCCATTGAAGCCAATCAAAATTCACAAGCGCAAACGATCTGACAACGAAGGTCACTGATCAGCCGAATCCCCCGGGACACGACCCGAAGTCACAGACGATCAGGTGCCCGAATTAAGCTTAACCTTCAACTCCATCGCCGTATTAAGCGATATTTTTCAATCATATATGTTTCATATGGTTGACCAGAGCCGGAAGCCTCCTAAACTACCTTCAAGGTTGTAATCTGGCACAAGAACAATGATCAAGAGAGCCGGGCTGGGCGTTCAGAGACTGCGTGACGGAACAGTTTCCACGGCCACGGAAAGCCTGAAGGAGATGCTCCTGGGTCAAGGTTCAAGGGGCGCTTTGGCCGACCGTTCCGTCAACACCATGGCCAGGCACTGGCCGGACCTTGCGCTTGCAAGTTCGCTCGCAAAGTCAGGGAGATTTGCCGAAGCCATAGCGCCTGCAGAACGGGCCCTATCCCTCAACCCCCAATCCGCAGCGGCAATGCATCTGCGTAATCACTTAGTCGAAGCTCTGAATTCGGGAGAACCGGTCCTTGTGGCCCTTGAGCTGAGCGCAAACCTCAATCCGGATGACCCAGACACCCACCTGACCCTGGGGGTTGCCTACAGCGCAAGAAACCGCATGGCAGATGCCGAACGTGCTTTCAAAAAGGCGCTGGATCTGGGGTATATTCTGGAAGGGCACACAGAGCTGGCCGTCCTCTATTGCGAACAGGCCCGGTATCATGACGCCATGCGACACGCCGAGGCCGCGCTTGCAACCACGCAGGATGTTGGTGGGCTGTGCAGTTCAATGGCCAATGAAGTGCTGGCCCGGATCGCCCATGCAAGAGGCGATGAGATTGCACATGCTGACTATCTCCGTCGGGCTTTTGCCGAAGAAAACATGTTCCGCATTGCGCCCCTGAAGGTTCCTTTTGAACTTGTGGTGCTGGCAAGCCAGAACGCGAGCAATGTTCCGCTCAATCACCTTTTGCCAGTGGAGCAGTTTGGCCGGACCCTCTGGTATATGGAATATGCAGGCCTGGAACAGATCGACCAGCTGCCAAAGGATGCCGTTATCTTCAATGCCATTGGCGAACCCGACAATGCCAGGGCAGCCCTGGACATCGTCAGTGTCATAAGTCCCAGACTGAGGGGCAAAATCCTGAATTCACCCGAAAAAGTCATGGCCACGCGCCGCGACCGGCTGGGGACAACGCTGGGAAATATAGATCACCTCTGGGCTCCCGTCACACTCCGTTGCCCGTCCGACTCCCTTACGCCGGAGTTTCTACGGAAAATGTTCAGGGATGCAGACCAGGTCGAGTTCCTGGTCCGGCCTGTCGGGTCACATGTTGGTGCTGGCCTGCTGCGCGTGCAGGGCCCCGACGATATTCTAAGGCATGATTTCAGCGCCACGGATGATGTCTATGTGAGCCGCTTCTGGGATGGAAGGGACCCGGACGGCCTTTGCCGTTCCTACCGGGTCATCTGCATCGACAGGCAGGTCTACCCTTACCATCTGGCAATCGGATCAGACTGGATGGTTCACAGGCACCGAACGGAAATGGAATCCCGGCCCGACCTGGTGGTGGAGGAAATGACATTTCTCGAGACCCCAGAGGCAGCCTTGGGACCTAAGGCCTTTGGTGCCCTCTGTCAGGCAGCGCAGAGACTTGACATGGACTTTGTGGGCATTGACTTCGGGTTGTCGAAGACGGGGGAAATTGTTGTCTTCGAGGCAAACGCCACCATGCTTGTCCGTCCGGAAGCTGAATTTGGAACTTTTGCCGGAAACGCCCGCCACATCGCGAGGATTGTTGACGCCTTTCAGGTCCATCTGAGCCGCCAGGCGGATCGATGGAAAGCTTCCGGACAGGAATGACTTACCTCGGATCCGGGCTTTTCCCTGATGTCCGGATAGGGTTTAATCTCGCCTTGCCACAGCAGTCTCGCTACTGATGCTGGTCCATCTGGGTGCCCAATTCAGGGAAAGTTCCATGCGCTTTACAGTCTGCTTACTGGCCCTGGCGGCCACCCTGCCCCTCAGCGTCCCGACTCAGGCCAGGGAACTTCCCGATGGCGGCGTAACGGTCGGGGAATTCGCGGACGCCCTGCAGACAAAAGGTTTCAAGGCGGAAACCGGAAAGGACGCCACGGGCGACCCAAAGATCACCAGCGCCGCCGATGGATCGCCATTCACCATCTTCTTCTACGGTTGCGAGAAAAACCGATGCAAGTCGGTCCAGTTTTCCAGCGGGTTCGACATGAAAGGCGGCATGGCGCTGTCTGAAGTCAACAAATGGCACTCTGACTTCCGGTTCGGGCGGGTTTACCTGGATAATGACAATGATCCCTATCTCACCCTGGATGAGGACGTCGAAAAGGGTGCGACAGATGCCGCCCTCGAAAACTGCGTCGAGCGTTGGGAAGCAACCCTGACGAGCTTCAAGAAGTTCATCAAATGGTAGGTTGATTACGGAAAACCCTTAGTCCCTTGCAGCACCGGTCATGGCAGGCCAAGCTCCGCAGGCATGAGCCAGACTGACTCCCCCGAAGACCTTTCCATTCACGCCCTTCTCAAGCGCCGTGACTTCGTCCTGTTCTGGGGGGCCCGTGTGGCCGCAACCCTGGGCGTCCAGATCCAGAGCGTCGCCCTGGGCTGGCAGATGTAGTCCGTGGCGCGGGAGACCATGAGCGTCGCCCAGTCGGCCTTCTATGTGGGCATGATCGGCCTGGCGGCTTTCGTACCCGTTTTCCTGCTGGCGCTTCCGGCAGGGGAAACGGCTGATCGCCACGATCGGCGCAAGATCCTGCTGGTCTGCTATCTGGGCGAAATTGCCACGGCTGTAGTCCTGGCCGCGGCAACGATCTTCCATTTCGTGAGCATTCCGCTGCTTCTGGCCCTGTCAGCCCTGTTCGGGGCCAGTCGGGCCTTCATGGGCCCCGCCTCCACAGCCATGGGCCCCATGCTGGTGCCGAAGACCCTGCTGCCGCGGGCCATCGCCTGGAATTCCCTGGCCTGGCAAGGCGGATCGATCCTGGGGCCAGCCCTTGGAGGTGTCCTGGTGGGGATTTCGGCGGGGGTATCCTATGCCTTCACGACGGCCCTTTATGTCGCCGCCGCCCTTTGCGTCTTTCTGGTGCGCGGCAACACCCAGCCCGTGGTCAATCCGGGATCACGCTGGGCGTTGATGAAGGAGGGGCTCAGCTATGTCTGGACCAACAAGATCGTCTTCGGGGCCATTTCCCTGGATCTGTTCGCCGTATTGCTGGGCGGGGCAACGGCCCTATTGCCGGTCTTCTCCCGTGACATCCTGCATGCAGGGCCCCAGGGCTTTGGCCTGTTGCGGGCCGGCCCGGCCATAGGGGCGACCCTGGTTGCGGCCAGTCTGGCCAGCTTTCCCATCCGCCGCCATGCGGGCGTGATCATGTTCTGGGGAGTCGCCCTGTTTGGCGCGGCAACCATCGTTTTCGGTATCTCGACCTGGCTGCCCCTGTCGGTCCTGGCCCTGGCCATCCTGGGGGCCGCCGACATGCTGAGCGTCTATGTCCGCCAGACCCTGGTTCAGATCGTCACCCCCGATCAGATGCGCGGCCGGGTCGCGGCGGTCTCTTCCCTGTTCATAGGGGCCTCCAACGAACTGGGCGAATTCGAGAGCGGCGTGGTGGCCAGATTCCTGGGTCCCGTAGGGGCGGCCGTTTTCGGCGGCGTTGGTGCGTTGATCGTCACCGGTCTTTGGGCCAATCTGTTTCCGGCCTTGCGTAAGGCCGACAGGCTCGAATAACAGACTTCAGAAGCATTTTTTCAGGGAGATAATTTCATGGGCGCCCTTACTGGCAAGGTTGTTCTGGTTACCGGAGGCGGCAATGGCATCGGCCGCGACTGCGCGCTGATCGCGGCGCAGGAAGGTGCCAAGGTCGTGGTCAACGACCTGGGTGGCGGACTGAAAGGCGAGGACGAAGGTTCCGCGAGTGCTGCGGAACTGGTCGCGCAGGAAATCCGCGCCGCCGGTGGCGAAGCCGTCTCGAACTCCGACAGTGTCACCAGCCTGAAGGCTGTTGAAGGCATGGTTGAGCAGGCCCGCGACACCTTTGGCGGTCTGCACGCCGTCATCAATCCAGCCGGGATCCTGCGGGACGTCATGTTCCACAAGATGAGCGAGCAGGACTGGGATCGGGTGATCGACGTGCACATGCGTGGCTCGTTCAACGTGGCCCGCGCCACCATCGAACTGTTCCGCGAACAGAACGACGGGGCCTACATGTTCTTCACCTCGACCTCGGGCCTGTTCGGCAATGTGGGCCAGGCCAATTATGGTGCGGCCAAGATGGGCATTGCCGGCCTCTCGCGGATCATCGCCATGGAAGGCGCACGCAATAATGTGCGTTCCAACTGCCTTGCACCTGTTGCCTGGACCCGCATGACCCAGTCCGTGCCGGTCAAGGACGAAGCTGCCGCCGCCCGTCGGGCCGTGATGGCTGAAAAAATCCGTGCCGACCAGCCGGCCCGCTTCTCGGTGGCCATGGTGGCACCTGCCGCCAGCCACGTGTCGGGACAGGTCTTCGGAGCCTCGGGCGAAAACATCATCCTCTATTCCCAGCCACGGCCCATCGAGACCGTGACCAAGGAAGAGGGCTGGACCGTGGAGACCATCCTCTCGGAAGCCGTTCCGGCCATGGCACCCAAGTTCTTCGATCTGAACCGAGCTGTCATGCCGGGCGCCCAGCCCGCCAAGACCAGCTGATAGACTGAAGGCGAGCGCCTGGATCGGTTCAGAGCCGGTGCAGGCGCTCCCACTCTTCCCGGGTCAGCTCCCAGTAGAGCGACCGCCGCGATGAGCCGTCAGGCTTGACGCTTTCCACCTCGCCCATGGACCGGAAGCCGGCGCCTTCGATGGCCCTGGCCGACCGCACATTGTCCAGGGCGGCCGTCAGGCCAATCAGACGCAAACCCAGAACCTCGAACATCCAGCCGATGGACTGGGTGACGCCCTGACGTCCGCCGCCGGAATTCTGCAGGTCCGCCCGCCTCGCCCCGGCCAGTTCGCCCGACGATCGCTCAGGCCAGATGCTGAAGCGGGAATAGCCCGCCACCTCACCAGCCTCATCCAGATTGACCGCCAGTATGCAGCGGCCCTGCTGCTGCAGGTCCGCGCTCTGGGCAACCCAGCCTGCAATCCTGTCCCGGGTGATGGGACGGGGCAGGTCATAGATCGGTCCCGACACCCGCTCATCGGACAGCAGGGCGTAGAGACCATCCACATGCTCGGGCCCGGCGATGGTCCGGCCCGGCGCAGCGCGCACAGCGGCGATGATGGCCGCCTCTTCCTCGGGCGTGGCGGTCAGGACAGTGACCGGCGGCGCACTCATGAGCGGGCCAGGTGGCTGAGGGCCTCACCGGTCAGCCGACGGGTGATCCACTCGGTCTTGGCACTGGCACCGAGGGAGTCATAGAAGGCAATGGAGGGCGCATTCCAGTCCAGGACCGACCATTCCAGTCGACCCAGCCCCTCGGCCTCGCACCTCTGGGCCAGCCCCCTCAGCAGGGCCTTGCCGCCGCCCAGGCCCCGGGCCTCCGGAACCACGAACAGGTCTTCCAGATAGATGCCGTGCCGACCCTGGAAGGTGGAATAGTTATAGAACCAGACCGCAAAGCCGATGGGCACTCCGTCCGCCTCGGCTATATCGCAGAACAGTCGGGGATTAGGCCCAAACAGGTCGCGACTCACCTCCGCTGGTGTGATCTCCACCTCGTGGGCCAGTTTTTCGTACTCGGCCAGGGCGTAGATGAAGCCGTGAATGAGGTCGGCGTCTTCGGGGCGAGCGGGGCGGACAAGAACAGTCATGGCCGCTATCTTCCACACAGCATGGCAGGAGGGCAACGGCGTGGCGGTTTCACCAGACTATCGGGACTATGTTTTGGAGCTCCTGGCGCCCATGGGGTGCCTTCGCCACACCGTAATGTTCGGCGGTGTGGGGATCTATAGCCACGACCACTTCTTCGCTCTGATCGCCGAGGACGCCCTCTATCTCAAGGTGGACCCAATCAATCGCCCCGACTTTGAGGCCGCTGGCTGTGAGCCCTTCCGACCCTTCGGCGGTGACAAGCCCATGAGCTATTGGTCCGTCCCCTTGGACGCCTTGGAAGACCCCGACCTCCTGGTGGATTGGGCCCGCAAAGGCGTCGAAGCCGCCATGCGGGCCAAGGCGGGAAAGAGGAAGCGCTAGCAAAATACAATTGCCACCAAGCCGGTGTGCGATTGGACTTTGAAGGAAATGCAAAATCGATTAGCGAATAACAGGCTACCGCGGGCCCAACCACAC
>CAIYSH010000019.1 GCA_903928755.1 uncultured Alphaproteobacteria bacterium
CTGGGCCCCACCGCCGCCCGGTCCAGGCGCCATGCCATCCGTCAGGGCTTCACCGCCATGAGCGAGGCCCTGGCCGCCCGGGCCGAGGCCCGCTGGCAGGAAATCAGCGGCGCAAAATGATCGACGACCTCTATTCGGCGAAGCTTCTGAAGCTGGCGGCGAATCTGCCGCACCTGGGCCGGCTGGCGGCCCCTGAGGGCTCATCGGAGAAGATCGCCAAGCTCTGCGGCAGCCGGATCGTGGTGGATGTGGCCCTGGATGACGGGCTGGTTTTCGCCTTTGCCCAGGACGTCAAGGCCTGCGCCCTGGGTCAGGCCTCAGCCTCGATCCTGGGGTCAAACATTTTGGGCAGCAGTCTGGCTGAGCTGGAGTTGGCCCGCGAGCAGTTTTCCGCTATGCTTCGCGACGGCGGACCTCCGCCTAACGGACGTTTCTCGGATCTCGCAATGCTCGCCCCAGTGAAGGACTATCCGGCCCGACACGCTTCGACCCTTCTGGCGTTCGAGGCTGCGGTGGACGCTGTTCGTCAGGCCAGCACCCGAACTCGCCGCGCCGGCGCCGCTTGATCGGGGTGCGCCCCCGGGATAATCGCGAGCCGGCATGAAAATCTACGAACTCTGCGTCAGGGGTGCCATACGCGCCTACAAGCTGACGCTCTCGCCCCTGATCGGGCGCCAGTGCCGCTATCTTCCGACCTGTTCGGAATATGCGGAGCAGGCCCTGATCCGGCACGGTCCCTGGCGCGGCTCCATGCTCGCGGCGGGGCGGCTGTGCCGCTGTAATCCCTGGGGAGGATCGGGCTATGATCCGGTTCCCCCGCCGCGCGGTGAGGCTCCTGATGGGACCTCCGCCCGGACTTGGACGTGTGAAACATGATTGATCTGATTTTCCCCGATGGCTCCAAACGCCAGTTCGAAGACGGCGTATCCGGCCGGGATGTGGCGGTCTCCATCGCCAAATCGCTGGAAAAGCGCGCCCTGCTGATCAAGCTGGACGGTGCCCTCTATGATCTCGACCGGGCCCTGCCCGGCGGCGGCGCCTTTGAAATCCTGACGCGGGAGAGCCCCGAGGCCCTCGACACCATCCGCCATGACGCCAGCCATGTGATGGCGCAGGCCGTGCAGGAACTGTTCCCCGGCACCCAGGTGACCATCGGTCCGGCCATTGAAGACGGCTTCTATTACGACTTCGCCCGCGAAACCCCGTTCAGCCTGGACGATCTGGCCAAGATCGAACAGCGCATGAAGGAAATCGTCGACCGGGACGAGAAGATCGTCCGCGAGGTCTGGGACCGCAAGGAGGCCATCGCCCACTTCAAGTCCATTGGCGAAGACTACAAGGCCGAAATCATCACCGACCTGCCCGGCGATGAGGTGATCACGGTCTATCGTCAGGGTCAGTGGAAGGACCTGTGCCTGGGGCCGCACCTGCCCTCGACCAAGCATGTGGGCAAAGCCTTCAAGCTGACCAAGCTGGCCGGTGCCTATTGGCGCGGCGATCACCGCAATGCCCAGCTCCAGCGGATCTACGGCACGGCCTGGGCTTCGGAAGCTGACCTTGAGGCCTATCTCCATCGTCTGGAAGAGGCCGAGAAGCGCGACCATCGCAAGATCGGCCGGGCCATGAACCTTTTCCACATGCAGGAAGAGGGCAAGGGCATGGTGTTCTGGCACGACAAGGGCCTGACGCTCTGGCGTATTGTCGAGAGCTATGTCCGTCGTCGGCTGGACGCTGCCGGCTATATCGAGGTCCGCACCCCCCAGGTTCTGGACAGGGTGTTCTGGGAAAAGTCCGGACACTGGGAGAAATACCGGCCCAACATGTTCGTCTGCGAAACCGAGGAGGGCGAAGAGCTTTCCCTCAAGCCGATGAACTGCCCCGGCCACGTGCAGATCTTCAATTTCGGTCAGAGGTCCTATCGCGACCTGCCCATGCGCATGGCTGAGTTCGGGGCCTGTCACCGGTATGAACCGTCGGGTGCCCTGCATGGCCTGATGCGGGTGCGGGCCTTTACCCAGGACGACGCCCACATCTTCTGCCGCGAAGACCAGATTGAAGAGGAAACGGCGCAGTTCATCGCTCTGGCCAGTTCCATCCACTCAGACTTCGGCCTGCAGCGGGACCATATCGCCCTGGCTACCCGGCCTGATGTGCGGGCTGGCAGCGACGCGTTCTGGGACAAGGCTGAGTCGCAGATGCTGGCGGCGGCCCGCAAGGCCGGGGTCGAGCCGGTGATCTATGAGGGCGACGGTGCCTTCTATGCCCCCAAGCTCGACTTCATCCTGAAGGACGCCATAGGCCGGATGTGGACCTGCGGCACGATCCAGCTGGACTATGTCCTGCCGGAGCGGCTGGACGCGACCTATATCGGCGAGGACGGTGCCAAGCACCGCCCGGTCATGCTGCACCGGGCGATCTGCGGATCGCTGGAGCGGTTCATCGGCGTGCTGATCGAGAACTATGCCGGGGCCTTCCCCCTGTGGCTGGCCCCGACCCAGGTGGTGGTGGCGACCATCACGTCTGACGCGGCTGAGTTTGCGGAAAAGGCAGCGGCGGACCTGCGCGCGGCGGGCCTGCGGGTCGAGGTCGATCTTCGCAATGAGAAGATCAATTACAAGATCCGCGAGCACTCCCTGGCCAAGGCTCCGGTCATTGCCGTGGTCGGTCGCCGGGAGGCCGAAGAGGGCAAGGTGGCCCTGCGGCGTCTGGGGTCGGATGGCCAGACCATTCTTTCCCTTGCCGAAGCGGTGAAGTCCCTTGCCAGCGAGGCCCTGCCACCTGATCTTGCCCGCACTGCGGGGTCAGTGGCCCAGGGTGCGGTTGCCGAGGAGGCCTGATGAACGGCATTGCCGCACCGATTGTCGCGGAGCCGGCCCGGGAAACCGGGCCGTCCAGACCCCGGGTTTCGGTGGTCATGGTCATCTACATGACCGGCGACTCCATGGGCAAGAGCCTGTCCTGCGTGCTGGCCGATCCCCTGGTGGATGAGCTGGTCGTCGTGGATAACGGCTCGTCCCTGATCGAGGCGGCCCGTCTACGCGGCTTTGCGGAAACCGACCGGCGCGTTGTCCTGGTGAATGGCCATGGCAATGTCGGCTTTGCCAGGGGTGCGAATCTTGGCGCGCGCCGGGCATCGGGCGACGTTCTGGTCTTCCTGAATCCGGATGCTTTTCTGCAGGCCGGTTGCGTCGAACAACTGCTTGCGGCGATTGAGGGACGGCCTGTCCCCTGCCTGGTGGGCGGCCGCGTCATGAATGCAGACGGGACGGAACAACGCGGAGCCCGTCGTGGCGACATTACCCTCATGAGTGCGCTTCTCAGTCTCAGCCAGCTGTCCAGGAAGATCCCGGCATGGCGTCGCTATGAGGTGCACTGGGAAGGAAATCAGTCTCCCGAAGTCGTAACCGCCATCCCGACCATTTCAGGGGCATGTTTCTGCATGCGCCGGGAGGACTTCGACGCCGTGCAGGGCTTCGATGAGCGCTATTTCCTGCATGTAGAGGATGTGGACCTTTGCTGGCGTGTGCGTCAGGCAGGCGGCAACGTCCTGTTCCAGCCCAAGGCTGAAGTGGTGCACCTGGGTCATACCAGCCGCGCAAGCCCGATCCGGGTGGAGTTTCACAAGGGGATGGGCCTGGCGCGCTATTTCCGCAAACGGTCCCAGACCATGGCCCAGACCCTGGCGGCGTGGATCCTGTCGCCGCTGATCGTCTGCACCGCGGTCATCCGGCCGCTGCTGTGGCTGGTCCGGGGGCGGGCCGCCTAACCCTTCCCGGACAGGACAAGCCGGAAAATGAAATCCACCAATTGACCGATTTCCCCGGACGCAAGGGCATCCTCGCATTCCTCTGCGGACATGCCGGATTCAAGTGCCGTCTGGTAAATCGTGCGGCTTCTCAGGATGACCGGCGCCACGGGCAGTCTGAGGATCTCAAGCGCCTTCAGCGCACGGGTCACCGTCGGTGGCTCCACGCCGGTCCGCGGAGAAGGGGCCTGGTTGAGGACTGCAATGACAGGTTTGCGCAGGCGACGCACCATGTCGGTCGTCTGGATTGCTGCAGCAAGGTCAAGGAATGTCGGCCTGACAACCATCACGCACAGGTCAGCAAGTACGATGGCGGAGGCGGTTTCCTCATCGCTGCCCGCGGCTGTGTCGATGATCAGGAGCTCTCCGCCGTTCCGTCTGGTGGCCATCTGCAAGGCGAAAAGCTTGGAGCCAGAGGTTTCGGCAAAGTCCGGCGGGTTCTTGATGCGGTGCCGGCAGGTTTCCGAGGCCGACCTTTGAGGATCGATATCCGCCAGGAGGACCTTCCTGTCGCGGATTTTGGCTGCCATGGCGAGATGAAAGGCCAGAGTGGTCTTGCCCGACCCACCCTTCCGCGCCACGACGGCAATCGTGCGCATAAGATCCGCCCCTCAAACTTGCCCACCCCACTAAATCGCAGGATTGTGCAATTGATATGACGAACAGGCGAAGCGATCAGGGCCCCGGCCTGAAGGATTTCGCAAAGCTTGAGCCGCTGTTTTCCCGCGGCTTCATCTGAGGGGAAAAGACCTCAGGCGGACTGCACAGGACGCAGGACAAACCGGGTGGCTGTGGAGTCGATTTCCCGCCACAGCTCCGCAATCTCGGCCATGGCGTTGGCGTCGTCACCCTCTTCGACCGAAAATCCGCGTTCCAGGGACGTCTGATATGCGGCCCGGTTGCGGACCATTGCCGGGCATATGGGCAGGTTGAAAAGTTCCATGGCCCGCAAGGCCCGCTCAACCGCTGGAAGTTCCATTCCACTGCGCTGTGACTGCGCCTGGTTGACAACGATGACGGCGGTCTTGCGAAGCCGCCGGATCACTTCTACCGCAGGCAGTGCCGCTGCAATGTCCAGATAGGTCGGACGGATGACCAGAACACACAGGTCAGCCAGGGTGATGGCGGTCGCCATGGCCGACATGTCCCCGGCCTGGGTGTCCACGATCATTTCATCAAAGCCTTGCCGCTCTGCCGTGGATTTCTGTGCAAACAGTTTCGAGCTCGTGGATTCAACCCGCTCAGGGCCGGCGCGCCGCCGGATTTTCAGGGCATCAGAGGCAGATCTCTGGGGATCCATATCTGCCAGTATGGTGCGGCGGCCCCGCAGAAAGGCAGCCAGCGCCAGATGGACTGATATTGTTGTTTTCCCCGACCCGCCCTTTCGGGCGATGACAGACACGGTTCGCATGGCCATTTTCAGCTCTCCCGGTGGGAGACTGCGACATTTCAACGCACAGGCCAATCCTCTTCGCTGGTCAGGCGAGCTTTCTTCTTCCTTTAAACGCCCTGCACGGGAAACAGGCCCGCCCGGGTGACAGAGGCGGCTGCTGGCTTGCCCAGGATCTGCGCCATCCATTTTGAGGTCTCGATCAGCGCCGAAATCTCGAACCCTGTTTCGAAACCTGCCCGTTCCAGCATGTAGACCAGATCTTCGGTCCCGATATTTCCCGTGGCGTCCGGTGCAAAGGGACACCCGCCCAGTCCGCCACAGCTGGCGTCCAGGATCGATACGCCAGCCTCAATTCCGGCAAAGGCGTTGGCCAGGCCGGTATTGCGCGTGTCGTGGAAATGCAGGCGCAGGGGTATGTCGCCAATGACGTGTGCGACAGCCTCTACCCGGCGACGGACGGTCCATGGGTCAGCCACACCAATGGTATCGGCCAGGGCAATCTCGGAAACGCCCGTCGCTGCGGCATCGCGCGCCAGGGCAACCAGATGGTCCTGGTCTACCTCCCCGTCAAACGGACATCCGAACGCTACCGAGAATGTGGCGGTGATCGGTGGTCCCCCCTCGGTCCTCCGCCGTGCCGCAATTTCCGACAGGGCCCACATCTGTTCTGTCGTGGAGGCCCCCTGATTGCGGATACCGAATCCGTCGGTTGCGCAGACCACGACATTGGCTTCATCACATCCGGCGGCTACTGCCCGTTCCCAGCCGCGCATGTTGAGGACCAGGCCGATCCGGCTGCGATCAGGATCCGCCGGCAAGGCGGCCGAAACCTCTTCTGCGCCGGCCATTTGTGGCACCCGCCTGGGATTTACGAAGGAGACGGTTTCCAGACGCCGGGCTCCTGCCGCTTCGAGCCTCCGGATGAAGTCAACCCTTTGCCCGGGGCTGAGACTGGTCTTTTCATTCTGGAGCCCGTCACGGGGCCCGACCTCGACGATCTCTATGAAACGGCTCATGGGGCGGTCTCCTGTTGAGGACCATAGACGGTCAGCGTCATGTCATCGCCTTTGGAATAGTCGAGCCCCTTGACCTCGCCAATCTTCCGGGGCGACAGGCGGGCAGCCCTTATCAGGGCCTCAAAACCTGCCTTCTGGCGAGCCTCGACCACAGCCGGGCGATTTTCTGAAAGGGCTGTGACAGCGTCTTCGGCGTCGCCGAGCTGGGTCCGGGTCCCGATGGCGAAGACCAGGCTGGGCTCTGCATAGCCGGCCACGGCAACCGGCCCTGGATAGACCCCCTGCCGTGGAAGCAGGTGCGCGCTGGCCAGCATGGCCTCGGTCCGTGTTGACAGGAGCAGGGGCTCAAGGTGCGGGGCCAGGCCACCCACAAGCACGGCATGGCCAAGCAGTCCGAGGGGCAAGGCCGCGCCCAGCGCCTTCAGAGCCTTTCCCCGCAACAGAAGCCAGCCCCCAGCCAGGCCAGCCGCGCCGAGCAGCAGGGCGGCGGCGGCAACATAGACAATATCCCCGGGGTCGCCGTAAAGTTTGCCGAGATAGACAACACCCATGGCCAGCAGAATACCGACCAGGGCCTGCAAACCAGCGCCTGCCCACCGCACAATCGCTCCCATCGGCCGTGTCACGGCCAAGGCCGACAGCCAGGCTAGGGCACCGTAGCAGGGCAGGGCATAGTGGGAGAGTTTGGTCGGAGTGATCTCGAACACCAGCCAGGCGGGCACGAGCCAGCAGAGTGCGAACCTGACGCCCGGTTCCTTGCGGTATCGCAAGCCGATCGCCAGGGCACCGGGCAGGAGCAGGACCGCTGGGAAGGTCTGGATGAGGGCGGCAAGGGCATGGTATCCTGGAGGCCCGCCATGGCTTTCCTGGCGGCCGGCCAGTTTGGGTGCCAGGTCCCCGGCGATGGCTGCATTCCAGAAGGCCCCGTCGGTGGCCACGGTCACGGCCCACGCCCAGGGGCCGATAATGGCGAAGAACACGATCAGTCCCCAGCCCCAGTCCAGTCGGGCTATCCAGCTGGCCTTCCTGTCCCATGACCACAGGGCCACCAGGGTCAGCCCTGCCACCATGGGGGTTATGGGCCCCTTGACGAGGGTTCCCGCTGCAACAGCAATCCAGAACAGGGCCCGGACACCGCGTCTGGCTTCGGGCCCCCCGTTTTCCGCGGCGTAGAGTCTCGCCAGACAGGCCATGGCCAGGGTTGTCACGCCAGCAAGGACAGAGTCAGTCTTGGCGATGAAGGCTTCGGTAGAGAGCAGGAAGCCCGCGCCGAGCATGCTTCCGGCCATCAGACCGGCCCTGTCGCCGAAAAACGCTGCCGCTCCCCAGGCACAGGCAGCTGCCGCCATCATGGCTCCCAGCAGGGACGGGATCCGGTAAGCCCAGATCTGCCGGGCTTCCGGGGAGGACAGCAGGGACACACTGGCGGCCTGCAGCCAGTAAATGCCTACAGGCTTCTTGAACCGTGGCTCCTCCTGGTAGCGGATGACAACATAGTCGTCCTGCTCCAGCATCTGGCTTGTGGCCTGGGTGAACCGGCTTTCGTCCCGATCCAGTGGCGGCATGGCCATCAGCCCAGGCAGACCTGCGATCATGGCAATGAACGCCGCAAGGGTTGGCCCTCGCCAGCCCCGGCTCCACCTCGAAATGGCGGCGGACAGATCGAATTCGGAGAGTCGTGTCATCAAACCCATGGAATACCTGATAGCACGAACCTTCCGTCCGCCCATGTTTGCGCTATTAGGTGATATGGCCAAAACGACTCCTGCTGATCAAATCGACATTTCCGTCGTCGTCCCCGTATTCGATGAAGAAGGCGCGGCACCGACTCTGGCGCGGGAAATCGCTTCGGCCTTTGCGGGTCGACGCTATGAAATGATCTTCGTCGATGACCGGAGCCGGGATGGAACCCGTCAGGTCCTGACCGATCTGAAAGCTGAAATTCCCCAGCTCCGGGTCCTGGCACACCTTGCCAACAGTGGTCAGAGCCGTGCTGTCCGCACCGGAATTCTCGAGGCCCTCGGCACAGTGATCGTCACCCTGGACGGTGACGGTCAGAACGATCCTGCAGATGGCCCCAAACTGGTGGATGCCCTGCTGGCTAACGGAACCCTAGCCCCCTATGGCTACTTCGACTCGCGATTCAACCAGATTGCCCAGGCCGACAAGCTCCTGATGCTGGTCGCCCCATCGTGGATGGCGTTGGCCAACTTCGGAGGCAAGCC
>CAIYSH010000020.1 GCA_903928755.1 uncultured Alphaproteobacteria bacterium
ACTCGCCAGCGGATTTCTGGGCATGCTGAGAGACGACGGGGTGCTGGCCCGCTGGTCAGGGGCTGCACCTCCCCGGGCCTACCCACCCAAGCTGTTTGGCCTGGATGTGCTGGTAGATGCCGACGGTCAGGCCTGGCTGCTTGAAATCCAGTCCAGTCCGGCCGTGCTCGGGGCCCCACTGGTCAACAGGATCAATGCGGCCATGCTCAGGACGGTCTTTGACATGTCCGTGGGTCTTCTGGGGCATGCAGGAGACACCGAATTGCTGCCTGCGGAAATCGCACGCCGCGAACTGGCCTTCGAAGTGGCAAACCGGGGCCTCTTCGAACCCCTGCCGACAGGGCCCGTGACCGTTTGACGGGATCAGCCCAGGCCCTTCAGCCAGGGGATCAGACGCGCATTGACCTCTTCCGGCCGCTCCTGCTGGGTCCAGTGACCACACCCTTCGAGAACGTCGGCAATTCGAAGATTCGGAACCTTTTTCCGCATCAGCTCGATGGGATCGGCCCCACCGAACATGTTGAATGCCATATCCTTCGTGCCTGACACGAAGAAGGCGGGCTGGAGGATCTGCCTTTCCGCGAAGGGGGTCAGCCAGGCATGGTCGGCTTCATGATTGCGATAGCGGTTGATCGGGCCCCGAAGCCCTGAGATCCGGAACTGGCTCTCATAATAGTCCAGGTCGGCTTCACTCATCCAGGCCGGGAAGGGATCAGGATCCGTCAGCCCCAGCAGCAAGGGATCGGAGGCCGTCTTGTCATTGGGCCAGGTCCCCTCGGGCGCATCCCCTGAAATCGCATAGATGAACTTGCGCAAGAATCCCCGGACATCGGCTTCAGCCTCGGCTTCTGCCACGCCCTCTGCCTGGAAGTAGGCCTGATAGAAAAACCGGTTTTTGGCCGTGAACAACAGGTTGAAGATTTCGGAAAAAGGCCGGCCTCCGACCCCCAGATAGGGCACGGACAGGGCGCCGACGGCCGAAAACCGCTCCGGCCGGGTCAGGGCCGCATTCCAGACCATGGGCGCGCCCCAGTCATGCCCCAGCAGGATGGCCGGAGCGTCAGGCTGCAGCACGTCGGCCACGCCTGCAATGTCTGCAACCATGTGCTCCATGGCATAGGCTTCCACCGGATGAGGCCGGTCCGAGCCGCCATAGCCACGAACATCAATGGCGCAGGCCGTAAATCCGGCCTCGGCGACAGGACCGATCTGGTGTCGCCATGAATACCAGCTCTCCGGAAAGCCATGCACCATGATGACCAGAGGGCCCTGCCCCTGGATTGCAGCCCGGAGCCGTAGGTTTCCCAGGTTCAGGATTCTGAATTCCGGCATGAGTTGTCCTCGGATCTTGCTTCCGGGCAGGCCCTAGAGGAGCGCGCCCTTGCCGCTGGTGACTTCTGAATAACGGTGGACCCGGGAAGACTGGACAAGCCCGAAGCCGATCATGACGGACAACATGACCGTGCCGCCATAGGACAGCAAGGGCATGGGCACGCCCACGACAGGGGCCAGCCCCATGACCATGGCGCCATTGATCAGGACATAGAAGGTGAAGGTTGCCGTCACGCCGGCTGCAGACAACCGGCCGAAGTGCGAGTGGGTACGGGAGGCCGCTTGCAGCGCCAGGAAGATCACGGCCCCATAAAGCACCAGAACCGACAGGCATCCGACAAAGCCGAACTCTTCGGCAAGGGTTGCAAAAATGAAATCGGTCTGCTTCTCGGGCAGGAAATTCAGCTGGCTCTGAGAGCCGAGCCCGTAGCCCTTTCCAAGAAAGCCCCCTGACCCCAGAGCAATCTTGGACTGCAGGATATGATAGCCCGATCCTGACGGGTCCTTTTCCGGAGACAGGAAGGTCAGGATCCGGTCCCGCTGATAGTCGTGCAGGACAAACAATACCATCGGCGGCACAGCCGCGACCACCATCAGGACGCCAATCACGATGATGCGCCAGGCCAGGCCGGCAAGCACGACAACCGAAAGTCCGGTCAGGGACAGCAGTATGGCGGTGCCGAGGTCTGGTTGATGGGCAATGAGCACCACCGGAACCCCGATCATGGCCGCCGGAACAAGCAGCCACCAGGACAACCGGGCTCCCTGGGCCGAAATGCTGTGATAGAAACGGCCCAGGGCAAGAACAAGACCCAGCTTCATGATCTCGGATGGCTGGAAGCTGCCCAGGGGGCCAAGGTTAAGCCAGCGGCGTGCCCCGAGATGGACCTCGCCGATCAAGGCGACCGCAACCAAAAGGAAGAGCCCCAGCCCATAGATCGGATAGGCGGCAGCGAACCAGACCCGCATGTCGACCATGGCCAGACACACCATGAGTGCGAAGAATATGCTGAATTTTATCAGATGATTGGCTGCCCATGGCTGCCAGCTTGAACCTGCGATGGAGAACATCATCAGGGCCCCGGTGCCGGCGATCAGGCAAAGGACAAAGCAGAACAGCCAGTCAATCTCGGCCAGCTTGACCGTCAGGCGATCTCGCTCGCCGGGGCGGGTCAGGGCACTGACAGTCACAGGGCAGCTCCCGGATTGGTCGAGGAAGACGGCGGCTGGGTAATCGGTGTCGGGTCTTCTGGCGCGGCACCATCCGCAGGCTGGTCGGGAATGTCTGGCATGGGTGTCGGCTGCTCGATACGGCTGCGCAATTGCGGGTCCTTCAACAGGGCAACGCGCATGATTTCCCTGGCCCTTGGTGCGGCAGCCGTTGCACCGAAACCGCCATGTTCGACCAGAACGCTGATGGCATAGCGGGGATCGTCATAGGGGGCGAAGGCAACAAACCAGGCATGGTCCTTGAGCGCCCATGCCAGACTGCGCGAGGTGCGTTCGCCCTCCCGATAGGTGTGAGATTGCGCCGTGCCTGTCTTGCCGGCCATCTTCAGTGACCCCAGCCCGAGTTGAGCCGTCGCCGCCGCGGTGCCGGTTTCCGTCACCGAAGCCATGGCCGAGCGGACAAAAGCGATGTGGGCCTTGGGGAAGGGCAATTCCTCTGCGATCGCACCAGATGGCTGTTGAACACCGCCGATGGATTCAATCAGGCGAGGGTGCAGCGCCTTGTCGCCATTGGCCAGTCTGGCCACCATGACACAGAGCTGCAGGGCGTTGACGTTGGTATAACCCTGCCCGATGCCCATGCTGGGGGTCTCACCAGGATGCCAGACAGGGTCACGTTTGAAGGTGCGTCGTTTGTAGGCGGGATCTGGAACCAGACCAGCCTTCTGCCCCGGAATGCCGATGTCAAAAATCTGACCCAGACCGAAACTACGAGCCGCTTCAGCGATCTTGTCCGGTCCGATCGCCAGGGCCGTCTGATAGAAATAGATGTCGCACGACGTGACGATGGCACTGTGCATGTCCATGACGCCGTGGTGCTTGTCACAGTGCCAGATCCGCCCCCCCCAGGCCCAGGCACCATTGCAGACCCGGGTCTGGGCTGGATCGATGCCGGCTGACAGGGCCGCCAGGGCCACCATGGTCTTGAAGGTCGACCCCGGCGGATAGGTCGCCGTGATGGCCTTGTTGAACAGGGGTTTTCGATCGTATTGCGACAGGGCCCGGTATTCCGGACTGGTCAGACCCCGAACAAACTTGTTGGCGTCGAAACTGGGTGCGGAATACATGCAAAGAATGTCGCCACTTCGACAGTCCATCATGACAGCAGCGCCGCTTTCCTCCCCGAATACCTCCATGGCACGGGTCTGGATGTCGGCATCCAGGGTCAGCTTGATCTCCCGGCCAGCTGTGGCCGGTATGTCTCCACCCGGCAACTGGCGGACTTCCCGACCGCGGGCATCAACCTCGACCTTCTGGGCTCCGGGCCGGCCACGAAGATCCAGATCAAAGGCTTTTTCCACCCCCTGACGCCCGATGCGGAAGCCAGGGTGCAGCATGATCTGTTCGGAATTCGGTCCCGTCGGGGCAAGGTCATCCTTGTTGACCTTGGCCACATACCCAATGACGTGGGCAAAGGCTCCACCATGGGGATAGACCCGCACCTCGCCCATATCAGCGGTCACACCAGGCAGTTCAGGCGCCCTTATATTGATGGACGAAAACTGCTCCCAGGACAGGTCATCCAGGACCGGGATGGGTGTGCCCCTTGGGGCCTGTTTCAGTTCCCGAACAAGGCGGGTCTGCCGCGCATCATTCAGCGGGACAAACTGCGCCAGGGATTTCAGGGTTTCATAGGGTCGGGCACTGTCATCCCGCGCGATCATCAGGCGGAAATTGGGGCGGTTTGTAGCCAGGACCACACCATTGCGGTCGACAATGACACCGCGAGGTGGCGGGGTCAGGCGGAAGTTGAACTGGTTGGAAACGGAGAGCTTTTCGTAGCGGGAAGCCTCAAGAAGCTGAAGATAGGCAAGCCGGCCACCAAGGGCAGCCATGCCGATCCCGGCAAGGCCTCCGAACAGAAAGGCCCGGCGGTGGAAGACGCCCTGCCGCTGGTTCACTTCGGAAAAGAAGATTGAGGGTTCGCTCATCTTGCCCCTACCGGAACCTGACATCGGCGTCTTCGAAACGCTCGATCAACCGGTCAGCGAGCGGATAGAGAGCCACGGTCACGCCCCATTGACAGATAAGTCCCAAGACATGCGGCGTCCCGTGGGAAAGGACCTGGGTCACCAGGACGCCCGTCAATTCCGCCATGCCGCAGGCGACGGCGAAACCCACCCACATTATGAAAAGTTGCTGACCCACCAGCATGTTCCGGACCGCAAGCACCGCCCCATAGGGCGCCAGCAGGGCTACAGCCCAAAGGCCGAGGGGCGAGCCCCATATGATGTCCATGGCCACGCCAAGCAGGAGCAGACAGAAGGGGGCAAGGATGGAGGGCCGGATCAGCGCCCAGGCAAAGGTCGGAACCATGGCGAAGACCGGTTCCGGGAGCTGTAGACCAAAGACCCGCAAGGGGATGATGAACAGCCATGTCGCCAGGAGGACCTGCAGGGCCGGAATGAAGATCCAGCGGACGGGCGTCAGCGGCTGTGCCGGAAACATGCTCAATGGGGAATGTCCCCATCTTCCGCCGCGGGCCTGGAGGAAGGCTGGGCAACGGGTCTTTCGACAGGAACGGACGTCTGGACGGCAGGCCGGTTTGTACCTGGCTGCGGTTTGGCAGGTCTGGAGGCCGCAGGCCCTGGCGTCACAGGCCTGACCACAGCAGGCACGACCACTGGCTTGGCACTGCTTACCGGCACCACGGCTGGTTCAGCGGCAGGCTTGAGCCCTGCTCCTTCAGGCACGGCGACTTCCATTGACGGCGGCGGCACCGACAGTTCGGCCAATCGCGGCAGGTTTGCCAACTGACGGAAATCCTTGAACAGCAGGATGCGGACATAGTCTATCGATCCTGCATCCGCCGAAAGCACCACGCGCCAGCGTCCGTCCAGACCCTTGACAGCCCGACCGACCGGAATGCCACGAGGCATGACACCACCATCTCCTGAGCTCAGGACGGGATCATTCTCCTGCACCGGATCCTGGCCTCTCAGATAGTCGAGCCTGGGATTGGGACCACCATCGCCGACCATGATGGCCCGCGAGTTTGTCCGGTCTATGAGGACCGGCGTCCGCGAAGACACATCCGTCAGCAACAGCACACGGCTGACCCCCGGCGCAACACCCACCACCCGGCCCACCAGGCCATTCTCGTTCATGACAGGATTGCCGACTTCGATCTTCATCTCGGATCCGACATTCACGAGGCGGGAATTGGCGAAGGGCCCGCGGGAGTCGGTTACCGCCAGTCCGGATACCATGGCGACGGGTGGATTGACCTTGAGACCCAGCAGGGCCCGGTAGCGTTCGCTGGAATCCTGGAGCGCAATTGCCGTCGAACGCCATTGCCGGGCCTGTTCAAGCTCTGCCCTGAGCCGCCGGTTTTCAGAGACTGCGAAAAAATACTGGCGAATGGCACTGAGCCCATCCTGCACCAAACGGGGAGGCGTGGAAATCCAGCCGGAAACCGGGGCAACAACCTGGTCCCCGACCTTCTGCGTCACCCCGTAAGCCTGGATCTGAAGGGTCTCCCGGCGATCGGACAGCAACAGGGCCAGGGCCGAAACCAGGGCAATGATCAGGGCGGCCACAGCCCCCAGCAGAAGCGGCAGCCTCAGTTCACTGAAGGGGTTATCGCGAAGCGCCAATGAGTCCTCGTCAGAATGCGGGTCCGGACCCGGCAGCCGGTCCTGAGCCCTGCCCTGCAGATGTAACCAGACTGCACGGAATCAAGACTCTGATTCAACCGTCTGGAGCATTTTCTTCAACCTGCTCGCCAGGAAGGAAAGGCTCTAGGCGAAGGTGTTTTCCATGACGCCCTTCATCCACTTGGGATGTTCCAGTACCTTGCCGCAGCCCAGGGCCACGCAGGACAGGGGGTCATCCGCCACGGTCACCGGCAGGCCGGTGTGGTCACGGATTTCAGCATCAAGCCCGCGCAGCAGGGCACCGCCGCCGGTGAGCATGATGCCCTTGTCGGCAATGTCGGAGGCCAGCTCAGGCGGTGTGGCTTCCAGGGCAATCTTCACGGCTTCGATGATCTGACCGACCGGTTCGGCCAGGGCATCGGCGGCCTGACGTTCGGAAACCCGCACTTCCCTGGGAACACCCTGCATCAAATCCCGCCCTTTCACCTCGATGGAAAGACCGTCACCCTCGGCCGGAGCCCGGGCGGTGCCGATTTCCTTCTTGATCCGCTCAGCCGTGGTTTCGCCGATCAGCAGGTTATGGTTACGCCGCATGTAGGAAATGATCGCTTCGTCCATCTTGTCGCCGCCAACCCGGACCGAGCGGGAATAGACAATGCCTGACAGGGAGAGCACGGCCACTTCCGTCGTCCCACCCCCGATGTCGACCACCATGGACCCGGTCGGTTCGTGGATGGGCAGGCCGGCACCAATGGCTGCGGCCATGGGCTCGTCAATAAGCCCCACCCGACGGCCACCGGCATTCAGGCAGCTGTCATTGATGGCGCGGCGTTCCACCGCGGTCGCGCCGAAGGGCACGCAGACCACGATCTTGGGGTTCACGAAACCCTTGCGGTTGTGGACCTTGCGAATGAAATACTTGATCATTTCCTCGGCCACTTCAAAGTCGGCGATCACGCCGTCCCGAAGTGGGCGGATGGCCTCCATGTGCCCGGGGGTCCGCCCCAGCATCTGTTTGGCATCGACGCCGACAGCGTGGACGATCTTGCGACCACCGACATTACGCAGGGCCACCACGGAGGGCTCATTGAGCACAATGCCCTTACCCTTCATGTAAATCAGGGTGTTAGCCGTGCCGAGATCGATGGCGATGTCGTTCGAGATGGCGCCGAAGAGGGACGAAATCATGATTGCCCTTGGGGGATCAGAAACGGAAACTGCAGCTCTAGCTCATCCTGGGACGGTGCCATTCCGGGCCACGACCACTGGACTCGCCTCAACTCCAATCCGTGCGTGCAAGATTGGCGCCCGTGTGCCCCGGCAATGGGTTGATTTCAAGGCTTATTCTTGAGCGTCAATCGTCTTATGCCGGGAAATAAAGACAATCCGAGATTTGACGCGCCCGGCGGTTCCGTCAATTGAATTCGGGATAAGGCTTTTCTCTCCTTAAGGGGCCCCGAATCCGCCCCCAAACCTGCAAGTCGATGAGCGTTGGAATTGTCCAAACAGGCCGTATTAGGTGTTGAAAATGCAGAGTTTTCCTATGGTTCGACCCAGGTCTTCGCGGGTCTGACCTTTCAGCTGGACGATGCCCGTACGGCTCTGGTCGGCGAGAATGGCGCGGGCAAGTCGACCCTGCTCAAATGCCTGCTGGGGGAACTGACCCTGATCGACGGCAAGATCATCAAATCCCGGGGGCTGAAGGTCGGCTATGTGCCCCAGGACATTCCGGAGGGCCTTGGCGACCTGACCGTGCGGGATGTGCTGGAAAAGGCCCTGCCCCAGGACGATGGCTCGGAGGCCTGGAAGGTCGACGTCATGCTCGACGAGATCGGCATGTCCTGGGAGACGGCGGATCAGACCTTCGGGTCCATGAGTGGCGGCTGGCAGAGGCTGTTACTGATCGCTGCTGCGGCCCGCCTGTCCGAACCCGACCTGCTGATCCTCGATGAGCCCACCAACCATCTGGACCTTGGCAATATCAACACCCTGGAATCCTGGCTGGACGCCGAGACCCGCCTGCCCATGCTGATTGTCAGCCATGACCGGGCCTTCCTGCAGAGGGCCACCAGCCGCACCCTCTTCCTGCGTCGGGACGGCGCCCACAGCTTCAGCGTTCCCTTTGTCGAGGCCCGCCAGGCCCTGCTGCAAAGGGACGCCGCCGACGCCGGACGGCGAAAGCTGGAGGAGAAAGAGATTGATCGCCTGCAGAAGGTGGCCGCCCGCTACCGGGTCTGGGGGATCAAGAACGACAAGTTCGACAAGCGCGCCAAGGCGACGGAAAAGCGCATTGACCGGATCGAGGCGGAAAAGACCCAGGTCTATGTCCCAAAAGCCAGGGCCCTGGACCTGCACAATGGCGACATCGGCGCCAAGGCGGTCCTGCGGCTCGAGAACCATGCCGTCATGGTCCCGGGGGGCGGCCGCACCCTGTTCAAGGTCGACCGGCTGACCGTGGGCGCCGGGGACCGGATCGCCCTGCTGGGGATCAATGGCTCGGGCAAGTCCACCCTGCTCAACGCCCTGCGGGACGCCTTTGACCCCGAGGCCCAGCACTATGACAAGGCCGCGGCCATCCGGTTCAATCCCCAATGCCGTATGGTCTATTTCGACCAGCGCATGGCGCACCTGCCCCTCAAGGTCAGCCTGATCGATTATGTGCGCCAGGCCGAGGATGTCAGTCTGAAGGACGGCATGGCCCTGCTGGCCAAGGCGGGCTTTCCCGCCGTCCGGGTCACGGGACCCATCGGCAATCTCAGCCATGGGGAGCGGGCCCGGCTGGTCTTCCTGCAGCTGAAACTGGCCAGGCCCAACCTCTACCTGCTGGACGAACCCACCAACCACCTGGACATCGAAGGCCAGGAGGACCTGGAGGCCGAGCTGGAGCGGGCCGAGGTGGCCTGCCTCTTCGTCAGCCACGACCGCTATTTCACCCGCACAGCCGCCAACCGCTTCCTGGAAATCCGCAAGGGCAAGCTGGTGGAGGTGGAAGACCCCGAAGACTTCTTCGACGCCCAGACGTCGGGGTTTTAGGTCAGGGCCCTCAGCTCATCAGCCACCACCGGCGGGACCCAGTCCGGGTCCAGGGCCTTGAGCGGGTGTGACGCCGTCACGTGGCCCATGAAGGGCGGCCAGATGTCGTAGCCCAGCAGGCGCTGCAGGCGGGGGGACATGGCGCGGACCCTGTCCTGTGGCACGCCCAGGAAGAAGTTCTCCTGGGTCCGGCCCCAGGGCTGGCAGTACTGGTTGGTGAAGGCCAGCCGCGAGGCGTCGCTGCGGTTGGCGCCGCCCTGGTGCAGCAGGTGGCCCTGAAAGACGATGGCGCCGCCGGCCGGCATGATGACAGGTTGCAGCAGCTTCGCCGCGCCCCGGGCCATGACGGCGTCCACCTGGGCCTGATCCCAGGCATGGCTGCCGGGAATGATCTCTGAAGCGCCATTCATCCCCGTGAAGGCGTCGACGGCGACAATAACGCTGAGACTGGCCGGGCCACGCGGGCGCGGCAGGCGATAGAAGCTGTCGTCCATGTGGACGCCCTGGGCGGTCTCGCCGGGATGGATGCAGATGCCCTGGCTGGCGGTGAGCAGATAGCCGGGGAGCAGCCAGCGATCGAGCAGGGCCAGGATGCGGGGATCTTCGGTAACGTCCTCGAAGACCTTGCCCCGGGCCACCAGGGTGTAGACCCGCTCGGTCCTGAAGCCCTCGAAATTGTTGCGGCCGGTATGGGCGCCCAGATGCCGCTCCAGCCCTGCCCTTGCGGCGGCAAGGGCGTGCGGCGAGAGGAAGTCCTCAATGACGGTATAGCCGTCAGCTGCCAGCCGCGCAGCATGCCCTTCCAGATCGAAATCCGTCATGACCCGTCCTCCCCGAGGCAGCATGTCACCCCAGAGCGGTCATCACCACCCCGATTGCAGTGGCCGCGCCGCCCAGCACCTGGCGAAGGGTCAGCTTCTCCTTGAACAGGCGGCGACCAGCGGCAGCGGCGATGGGCGCCTCCAGCACCCCCACGGCTCGCACCGGGCCAGCCGGCGCCATGGCCAGGGCAGAGAACCAGAAGGCCGAGGCCAGGGCCCCGCAGAAGCCTGCACCGAGCGAGGCCCGCCAGGACGAGGCCACAGCGCGCAGGGCCGACGGCCGCAGGACCGCCAGCGCACCCCCCAGCACGACCGACTGCAGGGTCTGCGCCACCACCACACCCGCCGTCGCGGCATAGATGGGGTGGGCGTGATCCAGGGCCAGGCCCGCCTGCCGATAGCCGTTAAGGGCCACGGCGAAGCAGGCCCCGGAGGCGAGCCCGAAGACTGACCCGACCATGGCACCCTTGGCGTCATCCACCCTGGGCCAGGACAGGACGGTCAGCCCCAGACTGGTCACCGCCAGACCCAGCCACTGCAGGTCGTCCATCCGGTCGCCAAAGGCCAGCCAGCCGACAATGGCCCCCAGGGGCAGGGAGGCCTGCTGCATGAAGGTGGCCACGGCGAAGCCTGACCTGTGCATGGCGACCAGCAGGGCGGCGGTGGCCCCCACCTGCGCCAGGGCTCCGGCGGAGATGGCCAGCCAGAACCGGGGCGAGACGTGGGGCGCCGCCTGTGGCGTCAGGGCCGCCACCAGGCTGAAGATCAGGACGGAAAACGGCAGGCCGAACAGGAACCGCACAAGGGTTGCCCCCCAGGGTCCGGCATCGCCGATCAGCCCGCGCTGAAAGACGTTCCGCGCCACCTGGAGGGGCGCGGCCGCTGCCGTCAGCAGGATCCAGAGCAGGGCTAGAAGCCGCTGGCCAGGGCGTCAGGTGCGGTCTTTTCCTTGCGGGCAAAGAGGTTGTTCAGTGCGTTCACATAGGCCTTGGCCGAGGCGGTCAGGGTGTCGGTGTCGGCGGCCTGACCCGTGGCGATCCGGCCCTCCTCCTCCAGACGGACCGAGACCTGGGCCTGGGCGTCCGTACCCTCCGTAACAGCGTGCACCTGGAACAGGCGCAGGATGGCTTCGTGGGGCACGACCTTGTGGATGGCGTTGAACACCGCATCTACCGGGCCGTCGCCTGTGGCGGTGTCCGACTTTTCGACCCCGTCCACGGTGACGGTCAGGTCGGCCTGCTGCGGGCCCTCGGTGCCGGCAATGACCCGCAGGTGTTTGACCTGGATCCGGTCAGCGCCAGAGGCCAGGGCGTCGTCCACCAGGGCAATGATGTCGTCGTCGAAGACGTGCTTTTTCTTGTCCGCCAGGTCCTTGAAGCGCTGGAAGGCCTCGTTCAGGGCGTTCTGGCCCAGCTCATAGCCCAGCTCTTTCAGCTTCTCACGGAAGCCCGCCCGGCCAGCATGCTTGCCCATGACCAGGTTGGAGGCGCCCTGCCCCACATCCTCCGGCTTCATGATTTCATAGGTCTCGGCGTTCTTCAGCATGCCGTCCTGGTGAATACCCGCCTCGTGGGCGAAGGCATTCTTGCCGACAATGGCCTTGTTGAACTGCACCGGGAAACCGGTGATGGCCGAGACATAGCGGCTGGCCCGGGTGATGTGCTGGGTCTCGACCCCGGTGTGGAAGGCCAGGCGGTCGCCGCGAACCCGCAGGGCCATGACCACTTCTTCCAGGGCCGCATTGCCGGCGCGCTCGCCAATGCCGTTGATCGCCACCTCGACCTGACGGGCACCGCCCTGCAGGCCCGACAGGCTGTTGGCCACGGCCAGACCCAGGTCGTTATGGCAATGGGTGGAAAAGATCACATTGTCTGCGCCCGGGACGTTCTCGATCAGGTCGCGGAAGATGTCAGCGTATTCGGAGGGATAGGTATAGCCCACCGTGTCGGGGATGTTGATGGTCCTGGCGCCGGCGCGGATGGCGGCCTCGACGCAGCGGCGCAGGAAGTCGCGCTCGGTCCGGGTGGCGTCTTCCGCCGACCATTCAATGTCATCGCACAGATTGCGGGCATGGGCGACCGAGCGGGAGACCGCCTCCAGTACCGCCTCCGGCTCCATCTGCAGCTTCCACTTCATATGGACCGGGCTGGTTGAGATGAAGGTGTGGATCCGGCCGCGCCTGGCGGGCTTGATGGCTTCGGCACAGCGCTCAATGTCGGCGACGCCGGCCCGGGCCAGGCCGCAGATCGTGCTCTCGGTGACGATCTGGGCGATCTTGTGAACCGCTTCAAAGTCGCCGTTGGAGGCGATGGGGAAGCCCGCCTCGATCACGTCGACCCGCATGTCCTCGAGGATCTTGGACAGTTCCAGCTTCTCGTCCAGAGACATGGAGGCGCCGGGCGACTGCTCGCCATCGCGCATGGTGGTGTCAAAGACGATGACGCGATCCTTGGGATCACGAACTTGAGGGTCACGGGCGACGGCTACGCCTTGGGCGTCATTTGCAGATTGGGTCATTTGGAAATCTCTTGCTTCGCGGGGGCTTTTAGTGAGGTCGGGCTCTTGGGTCATCCCCTGAAACGCCCGGCCGCGAAGTCACGCAGCCTAAAGAGGCGCCCAGGGGCGGCTAAGCCGGAGCTCAAGGAGCAAGAGGTGCGATGCGGTGTGCATGGGAGGGTGTGTACAGATTCCGGGGGTTATGCGCAACAGTCTTGCGTGAAGGGGGCGCTGGGGGCTGTGGAGGGGGTGAATATTGCGCGAACCGACCCTACACCGGTCATACCGGCGAAGGCCGGTATCCAGTTCGAAGGTCACGCCATTTCCGGAGAGGTCGCTCCTGGGACAACAATCCAGCCCCGAGCCCTATGAACTGGACCCCGGCCTCCGCCGGGGTGACCGGGGTTAGAGGTCCTGCGGCGGGCAGCCGAAGCCGCAGGCCGTCCATGGAAATCCCCCTAAACCCCCCAGTCCGCCGCCACCTTCTTCACGGTCTCCCGCTCCCGCATCATGTGGAAGTGGGCGTCCACCCTGG